>DAOPJR010000072.1:16265-17484 GCA_035399765.1 Draconibacterium sp.
ATTTTTATGTGCCAGTGATCAGGTGTTGCGATAATAACTGCATCCACATCATCACGATTCAGGATTTCACGATAATCACGGGTTACAAAAATATCATCGCCCCACAATTCTTTTGCACGTGCCAGCCTCCCCGTATATAAATCACAGGCCGCAACCAATTTTACTCCCGGCACCTGAAGTGCTGAAATAGTATCGTTAATTCCCTGAATACCGGTACCAATAAGTGCCAGCTGCACCTGGTCGTTGGCAGAAAATTGGGCAGGTTCATAATCACGCGGATTCAGCAAAAATTGCTGGCTGTAGGAATTGGCTAGAATTGTCGGAGAAGCGGAAACGATGGCCGTCCCCATAACCGTTTTTTTGATAAACGATCGTCTGGAAGAATGACTGTTACTTTTCATTGCTAATGATTATTTGGTATTAGTTAGTTTAAAAAGCCGAACTTCTTTCTTTTGAAGAGATTTCGGCAACACATTAATACCAAAGTTATAAAAGATTCTGAAAGAATAACATACTTGCAATTGCAATCCCAACAAAGGGATTTTAATATGCCTGTTTTCACAGCCTTATATAATTCCTGACGGCCGGCAAAAGAGATTAAATTCTACAATTGATATACTATCTTACCATGTAATGTGTCAATTGAAATAAAAACATCAGAACTCTGGACGGTTATTTAAAATATTGTAATTTCGGGCTTGTTTTTACCATAATTTTCTGACTAAAGAAACCAAAATATTAGACAAAAATGAGAAAATTAACATTTGTATTATTCTGCATGCTCATGCTTGTATTTGCATCCTGCAGTCAAAAAAATCAAGAAAACGGATCCATGGAAAACAGAGAAAATCCATTTATGAAAGCCAGTACTTTGCCTTTCCAGGCACCTGATTTTTCAAAAATTAAGAATGAAGATTTTGCCCCTGCACTGGATGAGGGGATCAAGCAACAATTGGCAACAATTGAAGAGATTGCGAATAATCAGGAGGAGCCAACTTTTGAAAACACATTGGTCGCACTCGAAAAAAGTGGAGATTTACTCAACCGCACGTTGTTGGTTTTTAGTATGCTTTCAGGAGCTAACACCAACGACACACTGCAAAATTTGCAGGAGGAATATGCTCCTAAACTGGCAGGATTACAAGATGCGCTCACATTAAACGACAATCTTTTTGCACGCATTAAAACCATCTATCAGAAAAAAGATGAATTGAACCTC
>DAOPJR010000073.1:0-17383 GCA_035399765.1 Draconibacterium sp.
ACTCAGGGAGACTTGCTTCTTAATTAAATTCTCCTTCATCCCCCTCAATCCCCCTTCTAAGGGGGAAAGGCGACGAAGAAGCCTGGGGGATGAAAGCAAGAAAAACAAAAAAGTAAATTTTTACATTTAATGTCATGACAAAAGAAGAAAAATATACACTGGCAAAATGGGCCATGAACTATGCACTCGAACAGGGAGCACAGGAAGTAAGTGTAACTATCGGGAACAGCAAAAGCAGCAGCGTGGAAGTTCGCGATCAGAAAATAGATAAACTTGAGCAGGCCATTCAAAGCGGTTTGTCTATCCGCCTGTTTGTTGACGGAAAATACTCTGCTCACTCCACCAGCCGGTTAAAAAAAGAAGAGCTGGAACATTTTATTTCGGAGGCCATTGAAGGAACCCGTTTCCTTGCAGAAGACAAATTCCGTACACTCCCTGATCCCAACCTGTATTACAAAGGTGATGGAATGGATCTTGGTTCGCTCGACAAGGATTTCGACAAAGTGGATCCACAGGAAAAAATCGATCTGGCATTTGCAGCCGAAAAAGAAGCATTTAGAAAAGATGAACGGATCATCTCGGTTTCAGCAAGTTATTTCGATAGCCTGAACGAACGCGTAATGGTAAACAGTAATGGTTTTGAAGGAGATAATGCCAACTCGGTTTTTGGCGTCTTTACTTCAGTTTCAGTAAAAGGCGGAGACGCCCGTCCGGAAGCCGGCTGGAGCGAAAGTGCCATAAAATATGCCGATCTAAAAAAAGAAGGTTCGGGTAAAATAGCTCTCGAGAAAGCTCTCAGCAAGATCGGGCAGTCAAAAATCAAGTCGGGGACCATGCCTATGATCGTGGAAAACCGCCAGGTAGGACGTTTGTTCAGTCCGCTTATTAATGCATTAAATGGATCCCAGATTCAGCAAAAGAGTTCATTTCTGATTGACAAACTCGGGGAAAAGGTGGTTTCGGAAAAACTTACGCTTACCGACGATCCTTTTATTATTGGGGGCCGCGGTTCGCGCCTGTTTGATGGCGAAGGACTTGCCACCAAAAAACGTATTGTATTCGATAAAGGCGTGTTGAAAACGTACTACATCGATACTTATTATGGTAAAAAACTTGAAATGGAACCTACCAGCGGAAGTACCACCAACCTTGTATTCGAAACCGGTGACAAAGATCTTAATGCACTGGTAGCTTCGGTAAAAAAAGGCATTCTGGTTACCGGCTTCAATGGGGGAAACAGTAACGGATCGACCGGCGACTTTTCATACGGAATTGATGGTTTTCTGATTGAAAACGGAAAAATCGTTCAGCCGGTTTCTGAAATGAACATTACCGGAAACATGAAAACACTTTGGTCGAATATCGGAGAAATTGGCAACGATGTTTACCTCAGTTCTTCGTGGCTAACTCCGTCGATATTATTCAAGAATGTTGAATTTAGCGGATTGTAGAAACTGACATAATAATGAAATAAAAAACCGATCCGGAAATCCGGATCGGTTTTTTATTGTTATAGTTTCATTAGAACAGGTTCTCCTAACCCAATATTTTTTAATGGTTTTAACTGCGTTTCTGCATCACCAACCACGACGTAATACATTTGATCAGGCTTCAAAAGTCTTTGCGCAAGCTCTTTATGGGTCTCAGGTGTCAACGATTTAATAAATGCTTCTTCCCTTTTAACATAGTCGAACGGCAAATTATACGAACTGATATTTGTAAGCATATAATGAAGCGCACCCAGTGTTTCAAAACCACGTGCATTTGATTTTATGAGTGCATCTTTGGTGAACTGCAAATCCTCATCAGAAATTCCGTTTCTGTATTTCTCAATTTCATCTTTAAAAATCTGCACCGATTCTTGTGTGGCCGTTGTACGTACGCTTGAACTTGCCTGGAAGGTTCCGTAATTTTTTCCACCCGAGAAGTTGGTTCTTGCTCCATAAGTATAGCCCTTTTCTTCACGCAGAATCATATTTACAATTCCATTAAAATCACCGCCAAGTTTGTAATTCATCACGGTCGCCGGCTCAAAATCATCCGATGTTCTTGAAATAGACGAGTGACCAATATTGATAACGGATTGTTTGGCACCGGGAACATCAACAAAATAAATAGCTGATTTTTGAGGTACTTCAGGCGCTTTAACTTCAGGGAACATCACATCAAATGGCTCCCAGCTGGAAGATAATCTTTCAAGGCCTGCCATCACCCTGTCCTGATTGAGTTGACCCACTACATGCATTTTAGCTACTGAAGGCGAAATTGATTTCGCGTAAAAATCCTTCAGATCATCCATGGTAATTGATTCGATAGTTTCAATTGTACCTCCCTGAGGAATGGCCAGGATGTTATCGTCGCCGTAAACCAACTTATTAAATGCCACACTTGCCAGGTAATTCGGACTTGCCTGGTTTCGTTTAATATTATTAATCATTCTCAGTTTAACCAGGTTAAACTGCTCTTCATCCCAACGGGGCTGCAACAAAATTTCTTCTACCAGATCGAGTGTTTTTTCGTAATTCCGGGTAAGACAGTTTACTGAAACAGTCATATTTTCGGTAGAGGCACGTACATTAATATTGGCCCCAAGCATATCAATTTCCTCTTCCAGTTCTTCAGGTGTTTTGGTGGCAGTACCTTCCATAAGCATACTGGCAAGAAAAGAAGCAACTCCCGCTTTTTCTTTTGATGCCAGAAGATGCCCGCCATCAATTACAACGGAGTACTGAACTAACGGCAATTCGTTGTGCTCAATTCCATAAACCTTAATGCCATTTGAAGTTTCATCGGTCCAAACAGCAGGAACTGTAATTTCAGGATCGACACCTTTTGCCGGTTCAAGAGAGCGATCGAAAGCTGTAGGTGTCTTGACAATTTCTTCTTCCTCAGCAATTGCCGATTGATCCACTTCTGTCGCATTCATTACATTCTCTTCAACAATGCCTGCATTCACTGAATTTTCAGCAACCAGGTCAAGCTGACCTTTGGGCACAAAACTGGTGGCGAGGTATGGTTTGTCTTTGATGTATTTTTCATAAACCCGTTTAATATCGTCAATTGTAACCGCCTTAATTTTTGCGATGTCTTCCTTGATATAATCAGGCGAACCAGTAAATTCATTATACATCGCTAATTGAAACGATTTGTTCAGTACAGAGCTCACACTGTTATAAAACTGGGTTTCAAGTCCAGCCTTGTGTTTCTCCAAATCGCGTTCGGTAATTCCCTCTTCCTCAAAAAGTTTGAAGGCCTCAAAAACTGCATTTTCCACATCAGCCAAACTGGTACTTTCGTTGGCATTGATTTGAACAGTAAATTGTCCGGCCAGTTCCATCGAATTATTATACACCACGGCTCTTGGAGCCAGTTTTTTATCTTTTACAATTACCTTGTAGAACGGTGACTTCTTGCCGCTTCCGAGAACCTGCGCCAGGAAATCGAGTGCGTAAGCATCATCGTTATATTGTTCTACAACCGGCCAAATCATGGTAAGTTGCGGAGTTCTGGCAAAGTTATCTTCGTGGTACAGTTTTTTGGTTTCAGTCAAACTTACCGTTTGAGGTTCCATATCGGACACTTTCTCTCCCGCCGGAATTTCACCAAAATACTTTTCCAACAAAGGTTTTACATCTTCTAATTCAAAATCGCCTGCCAGAACAATGGACGTATTGTTGGGCACATAAAATTTAGAATGGAATGCTTTTACATCGTCAACCGTTGCATTAAACAGATCTTCCATTTCTCCAATTACTGTCCAACTGTAAGGGTGTCCGGCCGGATACAGGTTTTTAGCTACCACCCATTCATTAAAACCGTACGGTTGATTGTCGTTTGACTGGCGTTTTTCATTTTGAACAACGTTTTGCTGGTTGGCAAAGGCCGATTTAGTTACTGTATTTTCAAGGTATCCCATTCGGTCTGATTCCAGCCAGAGCACCATTTCCAATGCATTTTTCGGGACCACCTCAAAATAGATTGTCATGTCATTGGCGGTTCCACCATTGAGTGTTCCCCCTGCTGACTGTATTTTTGAGAAAAACTGATCCTGACCAACATTTTCCGATTGCTGAAACATCATGTGTTCAAACAGGTGTGCAAAACCCGTTTTCCCCGGAACTTCGCGGTTAGAACCGACGTGATACATAATAGCAACAGCCACGATTGGATCTGATTTATCCTGGTGAAGGATCACGTCAAGACCGTTATCCAGTTTGTACTGCGTGTAAGGAACCGAAAGCTCCTCATTGCTCTTTTCTTTTGTTGAGCACGAACTCAGAACGAGCACTGCCAGAAGGCTAACAAGAATATTAAATAACTTCATGATATAGAATATTGAATTTGGTTTCCACTAAATTAGAACAAATAACCAATAATTGAAATAATTTAAGGGCTTTAGAGGTTTGAAAAATTATTTCAGATAATTTTCAATAAACTGCATTTTAGTTTTGTATATCCTTTCTTCCCAATCTTCCTGAAATTCCTTTTGATCGAGATGATGCCCGCGGTAAGTGGTTACCATAGTAACCTTTTTACCTTTGTTTTGATTGATGGCCGCAAAAATTCCGGAAGAAGGACAGGTGTAATCGATCAATCCAATTTCTGTAATTAATTTAGCTTTCGAACCCTTCAGTAAGTGAGCATCATCAAAATAGGGATAAGTTGCCAGCATTTTTTTTTCGTCTTTTTGAAAAGTAAAGGGGTTGGGCCAACCACCCGTTTCGCCTCGCAGTTTACGCCCAAAATCACACATAGCAGGAACTGTAGCAATCGCAGCTGTAACACGATGATCGAGGCCTGCCGCTGCCAGTGCCTGGCCTCCACCCTGACTTTCACCAATAACCAAAATGCGTTTCCCATCCCATTCGGGCTGACTACACAAAAAATCGAGAGTGCGTAACAAACGCAAATACATTCCCCTGAAATAATTTTCCTCACGATTTTCAGCACCAAACTCCCAGTAATTTCTTAATTCACCATTTTGCAAATCGTCGTAATATTTTTGAGGCTGACCGTTTAACATTCCGTGTGCATTCAGGTCGAAGGCCAGAACTCCATTTCCTTTTTTGGCATATTCCAACGCTGTTTCTGGTTTCGACAAACACCAGTCGCCATTTACCCCGGCTGCATGAACATACAAAACAATAGGCAGTGTTCCTTTTTTTGCGTTCACTGGTTTAGCGAAATAACCCCAAGCAGGTTTGGGACCAGTGCAGTTTATCTCCATATCATAGCAAACAAAACCCGGATCCGCCTCTTCAACAGGTGTCCTGTGTAATTCCATTGGAAGTTTTCGCAGCGCTTTTTTCTCTGCTTTCCAGAATTTATCAAAATCTTTCGGACGTTTGGTAGCCGGCTTAAAATTTTCAGGAGCAACAACTAACCCGGTAGATGTTATCTTATCTCCTACTTTTACACTAACTACAATTGCGGTTGGTTCCTTGTAACTACCATTAAAAAGGACCAATTCTCCCCTGGGATTTTCGATGGTTTCCCATGGTGCTGCATTGGCATAATTCCGATCTGTTTTAATCAGGATGGAATCGACACTCAGGTCATGCGTTTGAAGAACTACCTCAATTTTTTCACCTTTGTTATAAATGCCACCCGGATTGCTTTGAATAAGCGAAACCTGCTGAGCAATAGCAACCTGTGCCAATAAAAAAAATAAGGTTAAAAGAATGCTATGCTTTCCTTTTGTATTCATAAATTACCAAAGAAAATCCGGTCAAAATTTGAATGCTCTGAATGAGTGTGGCTTAATTGTAACTTCAAATACCGATGCGTCTGTACCAAACTTCCTGTTCATGAAGCTTGGAGCCAACCGGTCAGTGCCTTTAATTACTTCTCCCGACGGAATCTCTGTCATTTGCTTTGTTTTAATGTTCATTACAAAACGAACGGTAACTTCATGATCGAGGAAAGATTCGGCCACAAAACTGTTGTTATCGTACTCAAAAACACTAACTTCAGCAGGTCCTTCCAACAACACATTCATTCCCTGAGTAGCTACTTGCCTGATCTTATTCAGAGCCATTTCCGGAAATGCGTACAAGTCGATAAAATTATCGGGGATCGTCAAAACATAAAATTTTCCTTTTGAATAATCGGCAGCATGTAAAACAGGCCAGCCATTTGTATCATCTTTTGCCGAAACCTGTTCCCATGAATCATTGGTATAATATTCTATTTCCGGAATAATTATTTCTTTTTCGATGCTTGAAGCAGGTCCCCAACCAGCTGAAAATTCTTTTACTGAAGCTTTCCTGTCGGTCACATTTAATTCAACAACATCTTCGATTCCTTTTCCTTGCATAGCCTTGTAAAAGCCTGAAGTTACCAGCACATTCCCTCCTCTTTTTAACTGCTTTTCTATTTTCGAAACAATATCAGGATCGAACGAAGCAGTTTGAGTTAACACTACCACCTGTTCATTTTCAGGAAACACAGGAACAATATCCATCGGAATTCCGATCATTCCGAAGTATGTCTGCAGAAAATCTTCGCCATGCGAATGAAAAGGTTTATAGCTTTTTATACCTACCGGTTTTCCCAGTTCTCCTAAAACCTTATCTACAACGCCAAGCGAATAACCCGCTGCCCCGGCATAACTAATTTCTTTTACCTGGTCCTCATAAGAGTTCATCATCGAGGCAAAATCAAAACTTGTACCTTCTCCTTGCCATTTTGCCATTGTTTCAGGTCTAACCGGCATGAGCATCTGGCGATAATCAAACAAAGTAATTTCAGGAGCTTTTGCAAACAGGGTTAACCACAACTGCTCGGCATAACGATCAAGTGGATTGCCGCCCCCAGTATCCACCCAACCACCACGATTATTTCCGGGTTTCAGATTTTCAAAATACCTGAAAATAGAATAACCCAGGTATTGCTGCAAATGCTGATTCGAAGAACGGTCGCGCGTTTCAGTACCGGTATAAATACCATCAAAAAGAGCTGGCTCATCTTTTAGGTTAAAGCCAAGCCCCTGAAAATGCTCGTACCAATTCGGATATTTTATAACCACTTCCACTTTCGGGTTTACAGCTTTGGCAGGCTCAATAACCAATTCGGTAGCTGCATGTTTCATCAAATCGAGTCGAAAATCAGTCCAGCTTCTGTCTCCTTTTGCTTCGATGCACAGATCGCACTTACAACTTGTAAAAAAGAAATCATCGAGGATAAACTCATCGAAATGTTTTGCGGTGTGTTCTGCAATTTCTTTCGCTTTCAGTCTTTGTTCCGGATTAGTGTAACAAAAAGTCTGAAAGTTATTCATCTCATCAATTGTGTAGGTAATTCCGCCAGAAACTTTCAGTCCTTTATCCTGAAAGAATTTTTTTGCGTATTCAAGTGTTTCGTCATCCACAATTAAAAGATCACGATGTGTTTCAAGGTAAATTTTGTTAACATTAATCTGTTTTGAGATTTCGGCCCATGTTTGCTCAAGCCAATCGTGGTCTTTCATTTTTTCCACTTCATATGCCCGGCAGTAAATAGCCACACCAAAATTTTTGTAAAGCTGTGCTCCAATGCCTTCAGCAATAAGAAGCAGAATAGCAACGATCAATAATTTAATAGATTTCATAATAATGTATTGGATTAGTTGGTTTCATATTGTTCTCTTTACAAATATAAGAATCAATTGCGTATCTTTGAACCTTATTAAACATGCTAAACCAACATTATGAAAACAAAAGTATTTTCAACTGCTTTTATTATCCTGAGTTTTTGTTTTTTTATCATCTCTTGTCAAAAATCTCCACAGGTTTATACAAAAGGAATTGGTGTATATCCCGGAAATCCGACAGAAAATTTTTCCCCGGAATTAAAACCTGACAATGGAACTTACAGAAACATTGCTTTAAACCGAACAGTTTTTCATTCAAGTAGTTACGATTACAACCTAACCGGTCAATTAATAACGGATGGAATTATTAGTTCTGAGATTCCTCCTTCTATTTCAGTATCAACAACAAATGGTGAACTCCCTAAAAATGAACGGGAGTGGATGCTTGATCATAACCGTGTAACTGCCAATGAATTTGAGGCACAAGACGGTATCGTTCAGATTGAATTCAAAGGTGCTTACCAATTTCCTGAAATGAATCGCTTGTCGTTGAAAGGAAGAATGACTTATGATGAAAACCAGCCAGAAGGTTTTAGCATTACCTGCCAGGGCTCTGATGACGGTGAAAATTGGGTAATTCTGAAATCGGAAAAAGGTGCGGGATTGCCCGGTTTTGGACGTCCAAATCAATTTTCCCGTTTAAGAGCTCAAACAAATGGGAAAGAGAAAAAGGAAAATGCTGCACCTCCCCGTAATCCATTTTTACAAAGTCCGTACGGAGATGGTCCTGATGCACCCAGACCCTCTTTTTCGTTTAACTTCGGGATGCCAAAACCAAGCCGCAGCTTAGATCTGAATTTTGACCTGGATCCTTTAAAAACTTATCGTTTCTACCGTGTTTCGATTGGTACATCGTGTGCAACTTCCTGGTCGTTCTCCGATCTTGATTTCTATCAGAACGATAAGAGACTGAACATGGTACCTTCATACCAATTCAGCAGCAGTTGGATGCCAGCAGAAAAAAGTAACGAGTGGGTGTATGTAGATTTGGGTAACGAAAGTAAGTTTGATAAAATAAATCTTTACTGGGTAGAAAAACCTGCTTCCGCAAAAATACAGGTATCTGACGATGCCAGCAGTTGGAAAGATCTGGTTGATGTACCAGACAATCAGGACAAATTAGACCAGATAGAAATAAACGAAAATAGTTCAGCACGTTACGTTCGTTTATTCGTTTCAGATGTTGGTAATGCATGTATTTTAAGCGAAGTGGAAATTATGGGAACAGGCGGACTGGTTGTGATACCTCATCCTGTTACTCCTGATTCTGAAGGTAAAATTACCTTATCAGGAGGAAACTGGAAAATACAACGTGCCTCAGAAGTTTCCGACCCGGGTTCATTTATTTCGGCAGCCGGTTTCGATGATTCCAACTGGCAGGTAGCCACGGTACCGGGAACTGTTTTAGTAAGTTACCGGAATGCAGGAACCATTCCTGATCCCAATTACGGAGACAATCAGTTACAAATTTCAGAGTCATTCTTTTATTCCGATTTTTGGTACCGAAACGAGTTTGAAGTCCCCGAATCCGTTATCGGGAGAAAACTATTTCTGAATTTCGACGGAATTAACTGGAAAGCTACTGTTTATGTAAACGGCACCAAAGCCGGAAATATTGAGGGCGCTTTCACACGTGGCATTTTTGATGTTTCGGAACTGATAAAGTCGGGGACAAATAGTATTGCCGTTCTGATTAAAAAGAATGATAATATTGGGATTGTAAAAGAACAGACTCAAATCAGTCCGGATAAAAATGGTGGTGTGCTGGGTGCTGATAATCCAACATTTCATGCTTCAATTGGCTGGGACTGGATACCAACAATTCGCGGCAGAAACATAGGAATTTGGAACGATGTTTCACTTACTACTGCCGGAAATGTAACCATTGAAAATCCGTTTGTACGAACTGAACTTCCTTTACCGGATACCACTCAGGCTGATCTTATTTTTGAAATAACTCTGAAAAACCATGATTCAGCACCAATTTCAGGGACTTTAAAAGGGAAATACGGAGATATTGAATTTAATGAGGCTGTTTCGCTGGCAGCACAGGAAAGTAAAATGCTCAAACTTGATCCGAGCACTCATCCTGAGTTTCACATAACCAACCCGAAATTATGGTGGCCGAAAGGATATGGGGTACCCAATTTATACGATGTTGAATTAAGTTTTGAAACCGCTGAAGGCGTGTCTGATCAGGTTAAATTTAAATCGGGAGTTCGTGAAATGACACACGATGAGAACGATGGAATCCTGAATTTGTATATAAATGGCCGGCGGTTTATTGGTCGTGGCGGCAACTGGGGTTTCCCGGAATCGAACCTCGAATACCGTGGCCGCGAGTACGACATTGCAGTGGCTCTGCATGCCGATATGAATTTTACAATGATCCGAAACTGGGTGGGACAAACTGGCGACGATGAATTCTTTGAAGCCTGCGACCGGCATGGAATTATGATCTGGCAGGATTTCTGGCTCGCCAACCCGGCGGATGGTCCGGATCCAAACGATCCCAGAATGTTTATGGATAATGCAGCCGATTTTGTAAAACGAATCAGAAACCACCCGTCAATCGCATTATATTGCGGCCGTAATGAAGGCAATCCACCTGAAGTAATCGACACGGCTTTGCGTGCCATGCTGCCTGAACTGCATCCCGGAATCCACTACATTTCCCATTCTTCTTCAGGAGTAGTTAGCGGCGGCGGACCTTATCGCGCACTTCCGGTTCGCGACTATTTTCTTTTATATGGATTTAACCTTTTCCACAGCGAGCGTGGCATGCCGAATGTGATGAATTTCGAAAGCTTGAAACAGATGTTACCTGTTGATAAACTTTGGCCGCAGAACAGCGAGTGGGGTATTCACGATTATTGCCTGGAAGGGGCACAGGGTGCGGCTTCATTCAATGAAATAATTGAAAAAGCTTTTGGTCCGATCAATGATGCCAAACGTTTTACTGAGCTGGCACAATGGATCAATTACAACGGCTACCGCGGAATTTTTGAAGGCAGAAGTCAGTTCCGAAAAGGAATGTTGTTGTGGATGAGTCATTCGGCCTGGCCTTCAATGGTTTGGCAAACCTACGATTATTACTTCGACCCGACTGCTGCCTACTTTGGGTGCAAAAAAGCTTCAGAGCCGATTCACGTACAATGGAACCCGGTTTTCAACGATGTTGAAGTGGTAAATTACAGTGCCGGAAATCAGGAGAATCTGGATGTAAAAGCTGTTATTTTAAACATGGACGGTTCGCTTCAATGGGAAAAAGAAGCTACTGTAAACAGCACTGAAGACAGCACCGAACAACCATTCAGACTTGAATTTGGAGACCAGCTTTCGGATGTTCATTTTATCAAACTTACGCTCAGCAAAGAAGGAAAAGTAATTTCTGAGAACTTCTATGTGCGTGGAAAAGAAGATGGAAATTACCAGGCTTTGAACTCGCTGCCAAAAGCCAAACCGGATGTAAACACAGCTCTTAGAAAAGAGGGAGATGAATGGCAACTTTCCACAACTGTAAAAAATAATTCTGAAACTCCTCTTCTGATGATCCGACTAAAAGTAACTGATGACAAGGGTGAAAGAATGCTTCCGGTATTTTACAGCGACAACTATTTCTCGCTGATGCCGGGCGAAGAAAAACAAATTATTGCGACATTAAAAAATGAAGATACCCGGGGATCGAAACCAACAATAGAAATTTCCGGATTCAACATTGAAAAGTAAAAACAGGAGTGATCGATATTCTTTTTGTAATGGAGAATTATCTTCTTCTGTAACTGAAAGGATATCGATCGCTTTTCCCCACAAAGAAGGAAGACCTATACTTTTACAATTACATTTCCCCTTTTTCGGCCACTATCTACATATTGGTGGGCTTCTTGCATTTCTTCAAAATTGAATGCCCGGTCAATCACCGGGATCAAGTTGCCCTTTACTATCAGTTTTGACAAAAATTCCAGGTCGCCGGGTTCCGGTTTTGCCGTTCCGGCGATCACCATTTTATTCCCATTCATATTTACTATACTTCCACGAATTGTGTCTCCAAGTCCGCGGTCAGCTGTTATATATTTTCCACTCTTCTTAACAGAATGAATTGCTTTAGTAAAAGAGCCCTTTCCAACTGCATCAAAAAATACATCGTATTTCTCTTTTTCAAGTTCAAAATCAGATGCTGTATAATCGAGCACTGAATCAGCACCGAGTGATTCTACCAGTTGTTTATTTTTTGAACTGCAGACAGCTGTTACTTCAGCACCAAAACATTTTGCCAAATGAACGGCGTAAGTTCCAACCGCGCCGGAAGCTCCGTAAATCAAAATCTTCTTTCCTTTTTTGAGCCCTGCTTTTCGAATAAAGTATAATGCACCGATTCCCATAAACGGAACCGAAGCAACATCCTGGTAATTTAAACCTTCCGGTATTTTAGAAATAACTCCATCTCCCGGCTGAACCGTATATTCGGCATAGCAGCCAAACTTCATCCAGGGTGTGGAACCAAAAACACGATCGCCAACTTTGAATTTCTGAATGCTTTTACCAACTGCTTCCACTTCTCCGGCATATTCAACACCTAAAACCGGTTGTTTCGGTTGCCTCAATCCCAAAACCAACCGGATTGGTAACCAGAATAACAGGGGCACATCAAATCGACGGACACGAACATCGCCGGCTGTAACCATAGTTGCATGGACCTTAATTAAGATCTCATTGTCTTTCGGGGTTGGTTTATTGAGTTCCCGAGACTGAAGAACTTCAGGTGAGCCATATGCTGTACAGATTATTGCTTTCATAATTGTAAATTTTCAGACTTAATTTTTAATACATCTGATGTAAAATGCTTTGGATTTGTTACCCAGAACAATGCTCTTTGAGATTTCAAATCCATTATTGATGAGCATGGTCTCCACTCTTTTTCTTGTTATTTTTTCTTTTGTGGCATCGTCCGAAGGTTTGCCAAAAGTTTTTATGTAGCGGATTCCCATGGACATGCGGCTAAAGAAATTCATTTCGTTGATAGCAAAAGATGTAATAATCAATACGCCGTCTTTTTTCAAAACTTTCTTGCTTTCCTGAATAACTTTTTCTGCATTTCCAATTACATGAATCAGATTAGCCATAAATACGCTATCAAAACTCTCTTTCTGAAATTCAAGATTTAATGCGTTTGCCTGCATAAATTCAACTTTTTTCAAACTCCCTCTTTTCTGTTTGGCAAACATTACCATCTCTTGAGAAAAATCTGTTGCCACAATATTTTTCGAAATTTTTTGCAGCACCTCGGTGAATAGCCCGGTTCCACAACCCAGTTCGAGGACTTTTCCCAGATCTTTCTCCTTTAGTAATTCAGCCTGCATCAGAGATAAAATGTTATCTCCCACAACATGCTGTTGTTTCTGTTCGAATTCTTCAACGAATTGACTCCAGTATATTTCTTTGTTTTGGTTTTTCATGGTACTTAAGCTTTAAAAGGTTTATAGAACTAGAATGAATAACCAAGTGTTAAGCCGAAGTCCAAACCGGAAGAATATTTATACGTTTTGGCCCAGGAATCACCGTTTTCAGGTTTTGAACCCTTCCATTCGAATTCAGCTCCTATCGGCGGACCGTAACCTAACCAGTAACTGATCGTGAAACCCGAATGCCAAACATAGGTTTGCCCAATTCCGACACCGACAAAAAAAGACTCATACAGAAATTGAGCGTCCTCATGAATTCCGTCGAGCTTCATATTCCTGACATTGAAATCTAAAAAAGTGTTCCGGTAGGCCGATTTAATTAGCCCCACAAATCTGGCGTTGCTAACAGGTTTTAGAAAATACTTGTAATGGATTCCCAAACCATATTCTTTCTCCTCGGAGATGCCCGGAAATGAGCCCCCTCCCTGGAAAAAGAGAGCATGTCGCGGTGTTAATCGAAACTCATAGGCAACGCCGTACCTCTGGAAACCCAGCCCGGCGATGTTGAACTGAAAGGAATGACGATAAAACACCGAGTCGTTCACTTGTTCATTTTGAGTACGGTTTTGCCCGAGCGTGGCCGATGCTGCAAGCAGTACACTTATTAATATTAGAATTATTGTTTTCATGACTTTGGTTTTTTTTTTTGACTTTTAATTGTTTTCTTTTTCAACCTGTATAACTACATGACCTTTTTTATGGCCCGTATCCACGTAGGCATGTGCTTCTCTGATTTGTTCCATCGTGAACGTACTATCAATTGCGGCTTTCAGGTTTCCCTCCTCGATCAGGCTTTTCAAAAAACCAAGGTTTTCGATGGTGTAAGAAGCCACACCGCCAATCACTTTTTTGCTGCTTTTAAGAGAGAGTTTAATACCTTCCAGAATACGCGAAAGTTCCAGGTGCACAGCCGACAGGTATATGCCGCCTTCTTCAAGCAAATTAACGCACTCGGTAATCGGTGCTTTGCCAATGGTATCGAAAATAACATCGTAGGTGGCGTTTTCTTTCGAAAGTGCTTCGAGCGTATAATCAATCACTTCGTCGGCACCCAGTGCTTTTACCAACTCCACATTTGCTGCGCTGCAAACACCGGTTACTTTTGCCCCAAATACCTTTGCAATCTGAACTGCATAAGTCCCGATTCCTCCGGAAGCTCCGTAGATCATCACTTTTTGCCCAGTGCCTACATTCCCTTTTTTCAGATAATGTAAGGCAGCCAGTGCGCAGTGAGGAACAGCAGCTGCTTCCTCAAAAGTCATATTCGATGGTTTGTGCTCCATTACAGCTTCTTCGGGCAAGCAAATGTATTCGGCATATGCGCCAAACCCTGCTCCAGTAGAGGCAAACACCTCATCTCCCGGGTTAAACCTGCTGACTTTTTTTCCGGTTTTTTCCACAATTCCTGAAAGTTCCACTCCCAGAATCTTCTTTCGCGGCCCTTTAAATCCCATTGCAAGTTTCACCGGAAAATTAAATATCGAAGGGAATACAGCTCCCCGGATCCGGACGTCGGCAGCATTGGCAGTTGTAGCCATCACTTTTATCAGAACTTCGTTGTCTTTTGGTACAGGCTTATTAACTTCAACCAAGTGAAGCACTTCAGGAGATCCGTACTGTGTACAAATTATTGCTTTCATGATTATTATGGTTTATGATTAACAGAATTAGTTCGTTGCGGGTAAAATATATTCATATACTAATTTAAAGAGTTTTGATTTGCTTGCCCAGTTTCCACTGGTAAATACAACTACCATGTCCAACTCAGGAATTACCCCGATAACTTGTCCTCCCCAACCGTTTGCGCGGTACATTTTAATTTTTCGTCCATTGTGATTCAATTCGCTGATCCACCAGGTATATCCATATACGTTGATTCCGGAATCTTCGATTGGAAGTTTGATTCCATAATTGTTCCTGTAAACTGTCGAACTTTTTGTAATCCAGTCTTCCGGCAGTATTTGTTCGCCGTTCCAGTTTCCATTTTGAAGATAAAGAGCACCAAATTTCACCATGTCACGCGGAGTTAAGCTCAACGAACTGGCAGTTTCAAGTTTCCCGTTTGGAAATCTCCACCACGACTGGGATTCGATACGCAAAGGCCCGAATAAATATTTTGCCGCAAATTCTTCCATATCCATCCCGGTGGCATTCCTCATTATCTCACCCAAAACCACGATTCCTCCTCCGTTGTATGTAAAAAATTCACCCGGAACAGCCCACCAGGGTCTTTCCAAAACAAAGTTGATCTGATCATCAGCAAAATATACCCGATCCATATCGTTGGTAGAATTCTCTCCATGTGAAGCACTCCATTCGTCCCAGGCAAGTCCGCAGGTCATGGTCAGAAGATGTTCAATAGTAATATATTCACGGTTGTTGGTTTTCAGGTTTTGATATTCGGGCAGGTAATCAAAGATGCATTGCTGAACACTGTCGATAAAGCCCATTTTAACCGCAATTCCGACACAGGCTGAGGTAACACTTTTGGTACATGACATTACCGGATGTGCCATTGTTGGCGTCCATTGAACCTCCTCTCCAAAATAGCTGGGTGCGTCCCACTGATAATCGTGTCCTTCAAAGTAATTTTCATACACCAGTTGATCACCTTTATAAACTAACACCGAATGGATTTCGTTGAATTTGCCCCGCTCGATGGCAGCCATTGCATCTTCCAGGATTTCAGTATTTAAACCAGCCAGATTTGCATCGCCGGTTTTAAGACCGTCATTCAGCTGAGTCGGTATTTTATAATGTGATTCCTCTGCATTTGAAGACACATTGCACCCGGTTTCAGAGAATATAAAGGCAAAAATTAAAGTGACGGTAATAAGTAGTCCCAAGTTCTTCATGACGATTGAATTTTAACTGTTGAATTTTGTTGATGTAAAGGTCTGACGATTCATGTTGCAGAACTAAACACTTATGAATCAAAGAATATCAACTTTTGGGAACTGGTGTAAGAAATGATGCATGCATATTATTTATGATGCAAAAGGGGTAGAATAGCCCTATTTAAAAGCCTCTCTTTGTGAACGTCAAAACATTAACTATTCTGTTTTTGTTCTGATTTTACTATTATCCAAAAACATAACAAATCAAATTACTACTGATTTTATGAAAAATACTAAACTCATTGCCGGACTACCCACAAATGTATGGATACTTACAATCGCCCAGGCACTAATGTTATCCGTAAGTTCGCTGGTTGTTTTTGTGGGCGGATTGGTTGGTTCACAACTAGCTCCGGTCGAAAATCTGGCAACGCTGCCGGTGGCAAGTATTGTAGTTGGCACTGCTGTCGCTATTCCCCCCGTAACATTACTGATGAATACTATCGGACGAAGACGTTCGTTTTTCATCATTATCGCTTACTCCATCATTGTAGCATTTCTTACGGGTTATTCAATTCTGATATCCAATTTTTATCTATTTGTTGTAAGCACCTTTCTATTTGGCGGTACAGCAGCTTGTGTCATGCAATTCCGGTTTGCTTCGATGGAAAGTGTGAGTGAAGACCTGATTCCGAAAGCAGCTTCCATGGTTTTGGTCGGAGGAATTGCAGCAGCATTTCTGGGTCCGGAGATCGCTGTTTTTGGGAAAGACTTGCTAAATGTCGAGTTTGCAGGATCCTTTATTTTGCTGGCAGGTTTATTTCTTATTGCGTTGTTGTTTCTTCTGGCATTTAAAAACCCAAAATACAAAGAAGAAAAACTGGAGCTGCCACAACGTCCTTTGAAAACCATTTTTCAGCAACGTATTTTCTGGGTTGCTATGTTAAGCGCCACCATTGGATATGCAATCATGAGTTTTATAATGACTGCCACACCAGTTCACATGCATGTTATGGAAGGCCACACCCTCGAACATACCAAGTGGGTGATTCAAAGCCACATTATTGCCATGTTTCTTCCCTCACTAATCACGGCCTGGATCATCAAAAAAATAGGAATTACTAAAATGATGATCACCGGATTAATTGCTTATCTGATATGCATCGTAATTGCTTTTACCGGCCATCACCTGGCAAATTATTGGGTATCGCTGGTATTACTGGGTATTGGCTGGAACTTCTTATTTATTGGAGGAACAACCTTATTGCCTAAAGCTTATAATCCGAGCGAACGGTTTAAAGTACAGGCTGTAAACGACTTTGTTATATTTGGTACTCAGGCTGTTGCGTCCTTGTCGGCTGGCTGGTTTATTTTTGCTATGGGATGGAAAACCTTGTTACTGATTAACCTGCCATTTATGCTGTTCTTATTGATTGTAATTTTAAAGTGGCAAA
>DAOPJR010000074.1:0-17075 GCA_035399765.1 Draconibacterium sp.
ACTTCATCAAGAGCTAAAATATTCTTTTGGGCAAACAAATGCTCTTCTTCAAAAATACGGCTGATTTCGATTCTTTCTTTCACATCTTTCCCTGCCAAAACATAAAGCACTGTTTCTCCAGTGGGTAAAATCCCCCGGTGATTTTTGCCCTTTACTCCGCCAAACTCAGGGAAATCGCCACCATTGGGAAGGTACTCTGCAATTAATTCACTAAAAAATTCAGGAAATACATGTGGAACCAGCGCTATAAGCAAAACAACTATCTCATTGTTTTCAAGTTGATTTTCAAGAATAAATCTACCTAACGGGCTGTTTCTCAAACTCTGACTATTTTCGAGCTCCGGGTTAAATGTAAAACGAAAATCTTCTGTTTTTTTTAACAGGTCAATATTCAAACGACTCCTCAGAATCTGTTGAAGAATCAAAATAAAGCGATCTAAAAAATGGTACTTTTCTGATGATTCAGGCATAATTTGAAAATTCTAGTTGAAACCAAATAATCTTAAAACAGATTGTCGCACACGGTCATATGCATTTCGGGCAATATCAATTATTCTACTTACAGGTTGTTGAATCCACCTGGTAATTTTTGTAAGCACCTGTATTAACGACGAAACCAGCCTGCTCCCCATACTAACAATCACTAGTAAAACACGTTGAATGATTCTGGTAATCCGTTGGATTCCACGAACAATTCGTGAAATTACTAAACGGAAAACAGTTAATACCGCCCTGCCAACACGTTTGATTACCAAAGCAGTTAGATTTTTTAAGGTAGAAAAAAACAGGGTCACCATATTGAGTGTCCTTAACCGAAACACTACAATTGTCTTTAAATGGTTTATTAAGGTTTTTGCACCAATCAAATTAATTGCTGCAACCAACTGTTTATTATCTTCTTCTCTTTCTTTCGGGCCAGAATCTTCCGGCCCAAGATAAGACGCTATTGCTTCAAGATTACCTTCTGTTTCTTCATTAATCTGAATCACAGACTCGATTTCAAGCTGAAAGATTCGTTGTAAGATTAAAAGTCGTATCTGGTTAATAAAAGGTAAAATATTCGTATAAAGCATGACTCTCAGCATGGCTGATACACGGATAAAAATTGAATCCAGAAAGCTGTAAATCCTGGAAACCAAAGTTAAAATCAGGCTTAAAGCTGTTTGGAATGCATTTAACAATAATACGCGAATACGATTGATAATTGTAAAAATCAAATTTATTCCACGCGAAAGTAAACTCATCAGACCTGCCATACTGTTTGCCAGGGCACTTTGTACAGTTCCTGCTATCCGGTTGACAATATTTTGAGCGATACTCCTTAAACGTTCAACTCCCGGCAATGAAGGCAGTGGAAAAGAGTTTACGAAATTCCTGATTTGATTAATTGTTCCATTTACCCGGCTAAAAACAGACGCACTGGCATTAGTAACGAGAGACATAATGGTTCCGGCAAAAACTCCCCCCAGTTGCATACCCCGATCTATGGCACTCATAATAAGCCCGGTAACCCGCCCGATTGCATTCGCTGATATACTGCTTATCACTGCTTTCTGACCAAGAATTAAACCACGCACACTGGCTATATTGCCTTCAATTGTAGAAAATAACCTTGCCTGAATACCTTGAAAATATGCATTCACCATTAGACGACGTAATATTCCGGTTCCGAAAATCTGTTGCAAACTAAAGGTTCTGCTAGCCTGAATAAGTTGAGCTTGTTTTATTGCATGTGGTTTTAATGAAGAGTTTGGCGCCGATAAAATTTTTAGCATCGAATCGCTAACCGGTGAAGGTTGGTGACTGTTCTCCTTTACGCAATCTTCATTGCCATTTTCTTTTGCTTGCAGAGTTTGTCCCTCTGAATTTTGCTGATGGTCGCTCTCCGATAGTCCTAATTCTTTCTGAACAGGTTTTACTTCTTCCGGCGCATTTTCTTCTCCGGCAAGTCTTTTGTCATTCGGGCCTGGTTCCTTATCTGTCTGCTCTTTATTTTGTTCAGTGTTCAGCGTACTTTCAGGCTCGACAGGCTCTGATTTTTTATTCTCCGTTACTTTATCGGGTGTTGCGGTTTTTGATGTTTCAAGGTTCTTCGAATTTTCCGGCGAGGATGTTTCCTTTTTGATTTCTTCTGTTGGCGATTCGTCCGACTGCTTCTCTGAAATTAAAGAATCAGAATTTTCAGTTTGTTGAGTTTCATTGTCTTTCGCTGAAACCGCTCGAATTTCCTCATTCTCTTTTGTTCGATCAGAATCTCCTTCAACCTGATCGTGGTTATCCTTCTTTTGTTGAAATCCGTTTTTTACCTGTCCTTTTTCCTTTTTCGGTTCAGGATGTTCCGAATCTTCTTTGTGTTGTTTTACGGTTGATACAGAGGACAAAGTGTTCCCGGAAAAAAATTCATTCCCGTTTTGTTTTCTGGCATTTTGAGGTCTTTCTTCTTTTGTACTTTCAGTTGTGTCCGATTCCTTTTGTGTTGTTTCCCGATTGGAATCAGAAATAATTCCTTCGTGAATGGTAAAAAAACCTGCTGCTCCGTTCGATTTAAAAAACGTTGAACAAGGCTTATTTCTGTCGTTATTTTTCGTTACTGAAACTTTCATAAACTTACCATTCTACAAATAAAATTTCCTTCTGCCAAGGCATCTTAATGATCGAAATATTCCAGTTTAGTTTTTCCAGTAAAACATCCTGAACTTTTCTTTCCACAATCAATTTGTACCCGTTTTCATTTTTTGTAAGTTTTCCGGAACGGTGAATAAATGCTTCCCGCAAACCCGCTGGAGACGTGTTTTTCAATTCCGGCCAGTTTTTAACCACTTCTTTTACCATAAAAGTGATCTCCCGCTTTATTTGCATGGTAAGCAAACTCGTTGATGGAACGGTTTGATGAAAAGGTATGCCGCACAAAAATTTTTCGAGAAGAAGATCGGGTTCAAAATAAGTGTCTTCCGCTGTGTTAGCGTAATGCAAGGTCTGAACGGCACTTACCTTGTATTGCTCTTTCAAAACGTTTTGAGCATCAGACCATCCCAAATTCTGAAACAACAAACGAATGAAAGGGTGAAAAAGAACCTGGCCTGCATTCTGAACAATCCATTCGTTTTGAACTGAAACAAAATCCAGCGGGTCTTTTTCCCTTTCCTTACCTTCATTCTGTCTTGAAATAATGGTTGGTCTACTTTCAGGATCGTCATTACCAATATGAACATGATGTCCCGTTTTCACCGGCGTGTCACCAGGTTCGGAATCTGTATTTTGAACTTTCCGGTGTAACTGAAATTTTAGTAAAACCTTTTTATTCAGAAAACTTAGAGACCATTTTTCAAATGAACTTTTTCTAAGCGTTGGAAGGTTTCTGTATTCTTTTTTGTATTGTTGTGCCAGACGATCAATTTGTGTTCTGTTCGCTTCAAATCCCGAAATCCAGATATTTAAGAAATTTAAGATCACTTTTCTGCGAAACTCCGGACTTAAACTTTCCAGATCAGTATGAAGTTCTTTCAAATTCGAAGAGTGAACAACCTCAACATTAGCAAGCAGCAACAGTATATTTTTACACGCAACCTGGTTTACAAATCGTTGCAATGCATTTTTATCACTTGACACAACCTGGAACAGGCGGTTTACAAACGACGGTTTTTCAATTATTTTATTCCAGTTCCTTTTCTTCAACAGAGTAAAAACCTGCTCTTTGTTTGCAAACCACGGTAGTGTTCCTGTTATCAGAAATTCGAAGAAAATGTCTTCCAGATTTTGTGATTCTTCAATAAGAAACGGCTTTTTAAAAACCGTTTTATCAGAATCCATTTTTTTATGCCGGTTTCCCTTAGAAGTCGAAAAATATGAAATACCATCCAGTCTTTGGCTGATTTGTTGCTCAACCTGAGCTAAAACTGATTTTACATCATTCCATCGTTCAGGTTTCAAATCCAGTTCCAGCTGATCGAAACGAATAAGCTGTTTTTCAGGGCCCAATTTGTCCATGAGTGTTTCAAGTTGCGGTAAAAACTCACCGTACAGAAAGTCACCGATGTGATCTTTGATCTCGTAAGCCGTTTGCTCCACAGGAGTGTTTATTTCAAGCTCGAGTTTGTGAATGATATGGTTCTGTTGATTCATCAAATCAGTTTGCTTCCCATGATCGTTTTAAAATGTTCTGTCAACAAAATGCGGTCGCTCACTTTTTTTGCATAAGCTTCGGCAAACTTTTTCATTTCATCGCCAAAGGTTATTCCCTGTTCTTTCAGCGTTTTCAGATGTTCAATAACCTGACTCAGTACCGAACTGATGATATCAGCCTGTTTTTTTACCACTTCATTACTTTGACAACCCAAAATATTATAGAATAGGCGAAGCTGAAGTTCCAAAAGCAAGACAGCCTCTTTCTGCTGTTCCGGTTGATTGACCAATCGGAAAATGACAGCCACGGCATTTTTCAACAATGCTGAGAACATGACTCCCAACTGATCGTTGAATTCTCCACTGAGGAACGCATTCATCCGATCGATGACACCTTTACTGAAATCGGTGGAGCCTCCGTAAATACTTCGGGTCTCCTGTAAAATCTTACTGTTCAAATCTGTTGGTACAATCTTTTTCAGAATCCCGGCATCAGCGAAAATAGAACCAGCAGCCAATTCCAGGCAGTTATCTACCGGCGTTGTATCAATAAATTTTGTTGCGATCGATGCACTTGTCCGGCTAACAGGACAAACATCAGCTCCCCGAGCGATCATGGTTATTTTCCATTCGTTTGGATCATTCGGGGTCAGGTTAATCACAATCGGATTAAGATTAGTGGTCGTCTGTTTGTTTCCGTTAATCGCCCATTCAAAGCTGCTTGCATTTTTTGATAAATTTGAAATGATCAGCTGGTTTTCAACCTGTTTCGGGCTGCAGGCAGCTTGCGGTGCAGCCACTACCTGAACCGATATCCCGGCATCTTCACCATTCAATACAAACTTGATTGTTCCCACTTTTGCAGCTGCCGGAACAAAAGAAAATGTTCCATCACTTCCTAAACTCACTCCTGGTCCGCCAATTTCAACTTTTGCACCAGCCGGTGTTACTGTAAACGGATACGAAGTTTTATCATTTTCACAATAAACGGGTACCTTCAATGAAATCTCCGGTTTTATCGCTGTAAAAACAATATCGCGCTCCACACGTATTTTACAAATTCCGTTTGCAGCGGTCACAATTAAAGTAACAGTTACTTTATTTTCATCGTTAACCGGTAGTTTGTATGTATGTGTTGGCGTTGTTTCCCTGGAACTTGATCCATCGCCAAAATCCCATAAATAAGAGGCTCCTTCCAGGTTTTTCCCGGTAGCTTCAAAGCGTTGCGTTGCCTGATCGGTTGGTTCTTCAGGTACTTTAAAATCGGCTAAAATTCCCATATAAACAGTCAACACTGCATCTGTAACCTGTTTATTCACCGTAAAGCGAATCGGTTTGCCTAACATCGCTGAATCAAAAGCATCCGGCAGCACTACAATTTTACCGTTTTCAATGTTGATTCCGGGTGTTTCGGGACTGGCTTCTACAACTCCGTCAGTTGGAGTTACCTGGTATAAAATGGGATCTGTGTCGGTTAGCAAACAAAATTTATCACGTTCAAGCCTCAGTTTCGTTTCCGGTTTTGCGATGATGTAATTGATTGATGCACAATCGGAACAACACATGTACGGCAGTGCAAAATCGGCAATCACGGTGTTATCAGGCACCTGTGAAAGCGGAAGCACTTTTTCAAGCGTTCGGATCGCATCCAACCTGTCGAGTCGACTTTCGAAATTAATCAGTTCTGTTGCGCTTTTACTCAAACTATTCCTTTCGGCAGTGCTAAGCGTTTCCATGTTCAGAATCTTATTTGTCAATAACATCTTGCTGCTGGCCAATGCATCTGCTGCAGTCAGATTTGTGGTTAATGTTTTACTGTTTGAAACCGAAGTATCCGAAACAGCCTCTTTATTTTTATAAACAATGACAAAGGTTCCGCCAGGTTCCACTCCTGCCTTGTGTTCCAATCCAGGATGTTGTTCGATAAATTTTGAAAGCTGAAGCCGTAGCAGAATTTGCTCTTTTCGGTTGTTTACTTCTTCGAGCAATACTTCCAGTTTTTTACCTGAGCAGCAAACCGTGGACAGTTGGTTGATGAGCAAACCTGTGTAAGCCCGCAATCCAACCGACAGTTGAGTAGATTGATAACCGGCTTTCAGCTTTTGAACCAATGAACATAACTGACTCAGTGACAGCTTATAATCGGTCACTTTTACGCGATCCACCAAATTTACTGCGAGCGGCATCCGTTGTGTCAGAATGTGGGTGTGCGCCATCAGTTCCACCGATTTATTGGCAACAAAATCTTTTAAATCAGGCTCTGCATTCCACTCGTCGGTATTTACTTTTTCAAGAACCTTTGTCCGCGCACTAGCAATCAGGTCGTTTACCGAACCTCCTTTTGTTTCATCGATCGCCTTTTTCATTTCAATACCCAGCGTATCTTCCACCACACTCATATTGTCCTTCACCACAGTACTTTCGGCTGCCAGTTGACTCAACAATTTTGTGTTTACCTTAGTGGCAAGTGAAACGTCTTTTATCGTGCTTTCACGACTTGTGTTGTTGGTAAGAATTGTGGCATTTCGCACTCCTGATTTCAAATCAAGTTCGGCTTCTTTGGCATTGGCTCCGGGCACCTTGGTACTGAAACTGGAGAAGAAAGAAGCCACCTGAGCCAGGATACAATCCTGCTCCGAAGTCCAGGCTTTTAACATTACTTTCAAATCTTCGAACTCGCACTCGTAATCATCAATATTTAGGTTTTCGGTATTGATATTTACAGAAAGTGCTTTTACATCGAACGACAAACCATATTTCGTTTTCTGATCATCAAGATCTTCCAGCACATCGCGGTAATCTTTTCCCTGGTGTCCTTCAATCCGGTAGAAATCAAAACGATCAGTATTGTAAACAAGCGGGTCCTGTAGTTGAGGCAAATCAGCCACATTTTCGCGGTGATAAGTTAGTTGTTGGTTTTGTCTGAAAACCCTGGTTTTTTCAAAGTCCCACGATTGAAGCAGGGATTTGTTCACCTGGTAATAGAACGGAATGCTACGCTGACTTAGTTGGGTTAACTTATTGGAGGGTGTAATCCGGATTTCACCTGATTTTACAGAATAACTTGTTATCTGATCGAGTAGTTTTTTGAATAATGTTACCGCTTTTTCTCTCGCTTCACAGCCAGCTGTGGCAGCAGGATAAAATCCATGTTTCAGGTGTTTGGGTTCTTCGTTAATTTCCGACAGCAAGCCCAGCAGAAGGTGTTTTGGGAAAGCAGCAATATCCGGGAAACACATTTGCCGGATGTCAAGCAACAAGGAAACTATTTCGTTGTAGGTATCCACCAGATCTTTCAAAAAATCATAGCGATACTGAATGTCAAAAGGTTCAGAAAAGGTTTTGAATGAGAAAAGGGAATCAAGCCGGCTCAAAGCGATAAGCAACTCGCTCTTTTTTAGTTTGAGATCGAGTAAATTACCAAATTTGCTGGTCAGTGCCGAGATTCCGTTTTTCAAATCAACCAGAGTATTTCCACCTGTAATTGCATCGGAATAAGCGCGTTTCAGCTGTTCGTATTTCGAAGTATAAACCTGGTTCAGTACTACCCGTTTGACGGCAGGAGCAGGAAGTTTAAAGTAACTGTCGATGACATTAAACTCAGAAAATACCGAATCGTTGGCAGCCAGAAATTCAGCATCAGCTTTTGGCATCAGCAACACTTTCAGGCGGTTTACCTGTTCAATTCCCTGGTTGTCGCAATCGATAGCAGTACAAAGATCTCCATCATCAGCGAAGGATTCAAGGTAAAGAACCACTACCATTTCTTTCCAGCCAGTCAACTCGCTTAAAGGCTCTGTCTTCTCAACACCTTCAGTGAATAACTCGTACATTTCAAGGGTTGCCGAGGTCAGTTCTTTCTTCCCCTTTAATTTTCTGAAAGGCTCATAAAATGCTACATCATCTTTAAACTTACGATAATGAGTGAACGAAAGTGAACTCTCCACCAGCTTTTTATCTTTTGTTTTTTCAAGGGCTTCTTTTAACTGAATCAAATCGCCGTCGGTGGTAATTCCCACTCCCTGAGAAATGATAATTTTTGCAGCTGAAACGGCTAATTCAAATCCGCAGACCACACCAACACCTTGCAGGAAAACCCTTGAAAGCCGGTCCTGATCGTCGAAGTATGAAACAAACTCGTTTAGCTGTTTTTCGGTAAGTACCTGGTTCTCGACAAAGGTGTGATACCCGTTGGTAATTTGTGTTAATTTCGATGCCATCGATTCTGTAATTAAAGGTTTCCAATATTTGTACGGCCTAAAACAATGCGGCCTTCGAGCGAATCTTCTTCATCTTCGCAATCAATCAATCTTCCTGTCGGGTAGATCGAATTCAGTTGTGTTAAAGTGCTGATGAGATTTTTCAGAACAGGAGCATTCTGTGCCTGCCCCAGTTTTGTTTTACTCAGCAAAAACTTCTTGTAATTCTTCTCAAATTGTATCATCTCGTTATCCGAATCTTCCACCTTACCGGCCCGGTCACCAATCCAGCAAATCCTTGCCAGGATATGTGCAGGTAATTCCTTCCGAATCAGATCTTCCATAAAATTTCTGAAATCCATGTTCCCAAACCGATAAGTCCAGCCCGGTAAAACCACTGTTACCCGGTACGAATACGGATCAATTGGTTCGCAGCTTTCGCAACCGTCGGTACAAATTGGCATGAACTGATCCATCAATCCTTCTTTTTCTGTCACATCGGGCCGAAGCAAAATATGCTCGACGATGAACATTCCTTCTTCAGCAAAGTCGGTTCTCAAAAATTTGATCAAATCAAGTATGGCTTTCAGAAGTTCTTCTTGCGTTTCGTAATATAAATACTGCCGGGCAATGATCCGGTCCACGCTTTTCGGATCAGCATTTACGTTGATCACATCAAAGGAATACAAACCACTTTCTGCTTTCTGAATTTCAAAATTTGAAACTTCTGCCTCGTCCTTTATTGCTTTTTCAAATGCTTTCTTAACCAAATCCGGATCGGACTCCACTACCTTTACAATCGATTGATACATTTCGGCTTCGGCAAAACGAGGCGCTTTGTAATTAACCGTAGCAGAGAGAACAGCATTTCCGTCTTTATTCCGAATCCGCCAGCGATACACTTTTTCACCGTCTGAATCAACCAAATCGTATATTTCAGCATAGGAACCCGACAAATTTCGCCGACTGTAGTCTTTGATCCCACACAAACGGGCAATTCGTTTTTGTGCTCCGGCTACATTTTCTGTATTCCACAGATTTTTGGGTTTCTGTTTGAAATAGTTAAAAGCACTGCCTCGCCAGTTACTGATTCCGTGGTTGATACTTTCGCCGTAAACATTGTATTTTTCGCCATATTCTGACAGAAATACTTCTTTGGCTTTTATGATTGACTGATCGGCAAAAGCTCCGTACAACTCTTTCATCAGGAAGGAATATTCGCTGAATTTTTCGGAAAAGCGAGCCAGCAAATGATCCAGAACTTTATTTTTTCGAGTGATATTATTGTCAAGTTCCGAGAGAAGTTTTTCGGTCAAATTCTCAGGGTTTGAACTATAATTATCAATCAGTTCAGACAACCCTTTTAAATCTTCAACCGCCTGAGTAAAATACGTTTTAGCCAGCGTTGAATCAACCGAAAGAATATCTTTCACTTTCGCCAGATGAGCGAAATAGGTAGCAAAAACCTGGTCGAAAAACAATAAATAAGCTTTCAATTGTTTTGCCTGTGAACGCCTTTTGGCTGGGACATTTGAATCCAATCCAACCTTTCCTATTCCGTAAGTTTCCGGAAAATCATTCTGAATAGTTGTCGTTTCACCGGTGAAAAGATAGTCACCTTGTGGAACCAGAATATCCATTCCAACACTTGCCAGTAGTTGGTTGTCTTTTTCTTCTTCACGCAATTTTTCGAGGTGTTCTTTTACCCTTTTCGAATTAACATTTACAGGAAGTATTCCTTTGAAATAACTAAACGCACTCAGGTTACAGCGAACCGGTTTCTTGTCATCGGGCACGCAAACCAGCCATTCGTTTTTTGTTACACCATCTTCGCTGCAATCGTTAATCGATATGTCTTTTATAACGCGAACACCTTCAATGTCCAAAATCAAATGAACCAAATCCGACAAACGCACTTCTTTTCGAAGTTTTGCAGCAGCCAGTTCTTCCGAATCAATAAAACCATGACGCAGGATCGGACCTTCAAAAATCTGCTCGGTAGGATATCCTTTGTCCAGCATTTCCTGTAAAGAATAAAAGCGCAGATCAGGTGAAAAATAATGATCGATGGCCCACAACACTTTTGCATGAACCAGCTCCTCATCCACCTCCGGATCCACCTCGATACTGGCACATACCTGAACCGGAAAAGTTTTTACTTCCTCCACTTTTACCAAGTCCTCACACAGATTCCGGTTATTGTGATACAGGGTTTTTATAGCCTTTCTGATTTCCTTTTTCTTCGCGTCTTCATCTTCAGCCTCCGTCAAAACCTGCTCATCAAAGTCAACGAAAATCCGGTACAAACCGTTCAAAATAAAATCCCTGCGATCTTCTTTATCAATGTCACTAAAATCTTTCTTTTTATAGGAGAGTTTATCGTTTTTACAATCGACATAAACAGTCTTTTCAAACTTTCGCAGCCAGCAGTTCTTCACTCCCTCAATGTCGATAAAAAGCTTCCGATAATCGGCTTCAGTAATCGGTTTGGAAGGTAAAATCTGAATGGCTCTGTAAAACTGATCGGCTACCGATCCTTCCCCTTCCGGTGGTGTCAGAATATTTTCGAGCGGCATGCTGATTCGTGCTCCCAGGTCGGTAATCGCGTAACAAAGCATTTCGAGAATCGTGATTCCCGGGTCGTGTTCATTGTAGTCCGTCCAAATGCTACCCGACAACTTCTCGATGTACTCCTGTCCTTTCTTTCGAAGAAAGGCATAATCCAAATCGTCGGCCGTAGCCACGTTTTTAGGCAGTGTAATATGTTTGTTTACTTCTGACATGATTCAGCAGGTTCGATATCTGTTTTCGTACAAAGGTTCTCGTAATCGTCAACAACATGTGCTTTTGAAGAAACCAGAATGGCTTCGGGACTTGTTGGCACAGCGACATTCACTTCGTTTTCAATTCCGGTGGAAGCATTCATCTGAAACAATTTCAAATCGCTTACAAAGTCTACATATTCCAGCTTCTCTACAAAATGGATGACCACACTTTTATGAAGCGAGATTCCAAACCGGATACTCGCTTGCCGGTCAAAAGCCCAGGGAGAAAGCAGTCGCGTCAAGTCATTTTTAAGTACTTCTTTATAGTGAACCTCGTCAAACCCAATTACAAACTGTACTTTTAAAACGACGCGTACTTCCTCGTATTCGGGATTTAAAACCGTTAATTGTACTAACGGAGAAATTAAGTTATGGAAGAAATCCTGAATTCGATTGAGTGTTGCCTTGCTCACTCTGGGCTTGTATATATCAAATACATTTCTGTTTACAATGTCGGGAATAACCACCAGGCTCACGTTTCCGGGTGACAGGTAACGGGTCTTTCGTTTATTATTCTGAAGAACTGAACTGGTGTGATTCAGGCATTTTACTTTGTGAATTTCAGGGAAATTCTGAAGAAGGAGATGTTCGTAATCCCACAAAGTAACGGCCCGGTTTTTATGACGCAAGCGCTCGCTTACCCGCCGATAATAAGCTTCGTCGCTTTCCTTTGAAACACCACCAAACGAATTGTAAGGTTGAGAAAGCGATTTTACACGCGGTAAACGATTTACCATTTTCGAAATGGTATCGGCGGACAACCCGGTGGCTAACTGCGACAATGAGTTATTATTATCTTCGAATTTTGCTTCCACTGCCTGGGCATGCACACCAATCATTTTAGAAACCGCATCATACGATTTATGAATACGCGCTCTTAACCAAAAAAAGCCTGTTGGAAGCAAACTGTTTGTGTTGCTCGCTTCTTTCGGAATGGTAAAACGCAGGATGCCCGATTTCAGAAGATTGTCGGTTTCGTTCAGAATAATGTCAGATGTATCGAGCTGTTTCCAGTCGTTGTTGCACAACATCCACCACTCCACTTTTTGCTTACCGACAAAGGAATCCGCTTCCGGATTCTCGCTTCCTTCCAGCACCTGAATCAGCAATGAAATCATCTGCTTTTTCTGAGCATTTTCCAACCCGATGTAAAACTCGCCGCCTTTACAGTAAGCAGGAACAATCCGAAGCTTTTTAGCCTCCAGTTCATCTACAATTTCATTGGCAATCTTTGTTTCAATATTTTCTTTGGCCTGACCAAAAGGATGTTCGTGGTAGATTTCAAAATCTTCTTTTGAATAAGAATCACCATCAGGGATAACCAGAGCCGAAGCTGTGTAATCAAGTATAAGCGTTTCAACAAAAGGAGTGTATGGTTCGTTTGGTATGAGCACGTTTTTATCCTCGCTGCTCATAGCAAGCGCATACAAACGCGGATACATTTCGTGCAAAAAGGTATGGTTTAGCGAGAGCCGCACAGGACCGGTTTTATCCGTTCCTTTTACAGGATTGGAAAAATCAAAATTCATTAAAAAACTTCCGTCGTCCTCTTTTGTATTAAACATCGGAAGCTTATCCTTTCCACTGATAACGGACCAATCTTCTTTTTCTAAAATCTCTGCAGCCGCGGTGAAATAATCTTCATCATTTACAATTAAATTATTGAACTGAACCTTTTGTATCTTCCGCTCTGTAGTTTCCGGAGCTTCGGGTTCAAGTTTCAAGCGCAAAGCAAAACTCGTATTATCAACCAGAGAATCAAGGTATTCCTTGCTTAAAATTCCAGTTATAAAATCGGTGGCACTAATTTGAAATTTAAAGGTACTGCGGTAGGCCGCATACCATTTCGAGAAATCTTCCGGCGTATTTTTCCACCTAATTTTCACTGATACATCTTCCCATTTTTTCCTGAACAACTCAGGATAATCGATGTTAAATTTCGATCTCACAACCGGTTGTGTTCCGAAGGGATAAAATGGTTTTTTGACATTGATATCCCCAATATCATTGGAAAGTTTCGTGCTAACAACTCCTGTCACAAACACATCAACCCTGGCTTCAAGCAATGTTCTGTCAACCAGTTCACGGTACAGTTCGAAGCCCTGCTCATCGGCAGTTTTAAAAAGTATTCTGACAATCGGATAGTCTGACCTGAATGATTCTCCATGTATTTTCTGATCGTATGAAACAATGGCTTTTTCTTTTTTGGGAACCTGGAAAAGAATATTCAGTTTAGATAAATTAGCCAGCGAACCCGATTGATAGGATACTTTCCCATTCATTCCACTCACGTTGTTCATTGGATGAAATGGCCCCAGCCATCCTTTCTCCCCGGTACAATACATTTCGAGCGAAGCACCCAAATCAGTTAAATTATAAGATTTGGAAAGTTTCTGATCGAAAGTCAGGCAGATTTGAATATTCCGGGTCCCTTCTGCCAATTCCAGAATTTCTCCGGAAATTGCAAAACCAATTTTGGCATCATCCAGTTCCGGGAAACCGGTAATACCGGATTTCTCGTAATGACCGAACGGCCACCAGGCCGTTGTTCCTTTTGGAAGTTCCTCTCCTCTCCCATCAAACGAATTAGCTACTTCGGCTGCTTTTAACTTTTTTGACGCATGATCGTTGTAAACATTCTTCAGCAGAGATACTTTTGTCTGATTGGCAACCAGTTCTTCGGTAGTCTGATAAATCATCTTTTTACCGGCATCATCCTTGCCTGCATCCAATTGAGTATTTTTCTCAATTTGTTCAGAAACTACATTTTTTGCCAGTTCAAACAAAACATAAACCAGATCAGGTTTAGCCGGCTCTTTTTCCAGTTTCAGAACATCGTGGTAATAAAAATCAAGGTGACGTTTGGTGAGTTTATTAAAATGATTTTTTGAGAACTCGAGCAGCTTAATAAAAGTAACAAACAGCGCCAGATGCGGTGTAATTTCAGAGCTAGCTTCCACTTCCTTCAGAAAATCCTTCAGTTCAGTTTTCGAGAAAAAGAATTGCTGCCAGTTTCCAAGCGGAATCCGATCATTCCCGGTTCCGAAATAATTTACCTGACCGGCGAAAGTCCACGCAAATTTCATCCACTCTTCCAATCCGAAGTCAATCAGTTTTACCCAATCCGGGTTGAGTGCTTCAGTGAACCGTTGTTTTTGTTCGGTTCCTTCCCGGTTTAATAATATGTCTTTACCGCAATTGGCCATTTAACTTTGTTTATGTTTCACTTCCTTCAGTTTTGTAGAATGGGAAGACCATATTTTTCCTTGAGTTGGTTGAGCGAATGGTAAAATCCAGCCGGATCAATAGTTCACCTTCCAATTCGTTGGTTGGATCAATCCAGATTTTCTGAACATCTATCCGGGGCTCATAGTACAAAATCGCTCGCTTGATCAGGTCAATGACATAGGTTTTCAAGGTCAGGTTCAGTGGTTTAAATAAAAGTTCATCCAGGTTGCAACCATAATCGGGTACCATAATTCTTTCACCAAGTCGAGTAGAAAGCAGAATTTCCAGACTACTCATAATATCCGCCTCTTCTTCGAGCATCTTTACACTCTTTGTTCCCCTGTCGAATTCTGGCGGGAAACTCCAGCCTTTTCCTAAAAATGCGTTTATCTGATCCATTTTAACCTCCTATTATTACAGTTGGACAACCCGCTACAATTACGCCGCCATGCGCAGTCATATCTCCCATTCGGGCAGCAGGTGCTCCGCCAATCAATACCGTTCCCGATCCCTGGACAATTGTATCGGGTGGTCCTGTGCACACTGCCATGTCGCCCACTCTGGCAGCCGGCATTCCTCCGATTAAAACGGTAGGACTTCCGGGAGGTAAAATAGGACCGCCTACATGAGGTACCGGCCCCGGATTTACCATCGGACAGGTGTGAAAATCTGTTATTCTTGCGGCAGGTGGCATATCAGTTAATTTGTACCAATGATCCTTTCAGTGTGGCCACCGCACCCGTCGAGACTTCTGCCCCAGCGGATCCTTCGGCTTTAAACTGTGCATTGGCTGTTAGTGTAATATTTGTTCCTTCCAGTTTAATATCTCCCATTGCTTTAATCGAAATATCTCCCTGACTTTCGAGTGTAATTCCATTCGAATCAAACGTGCTGACGTTACTATTCTCATCTTCAATCTTAATTTCTCCGGAATCGTCATCTACCGTTATAATCTTCCCTCCAGGGGTTTCTAATACAATTGATTTTTTTTCATCGTTAAAAATGAATTTCAGCTCGCTTCTCGTCACAAAACCTTTTTCATTATTCTCTTCTTCGGGTTCCAGTGGCGAGGGAAGCGCACTGCTATGCAACATTCCGAGTATTACGGGATAGTTGGGATTTGCATTCAGAAAGCCAACAATCACTTCATCATCAATTTCAGGTCGAAAAAAAGAACCACGACTATCTCCCGCATCAAGCGTAGCTATTCTGGCCCACACACCCCGATCTTCGTTGTTGATCAAAGGAACACGAACCAGCACCCTGTACTCACTATTCGGGTCATCATGAATTTGTGTGACTTTGCCGATCTGAAGACCATTTACTGCCCCCAGCAGACCAGCGGCAGGTACTTCATTCATTGCTACAGACTCGGAGAACCAGGTTGGATCGAAACCAAACTGAGCATCGACGGTCCAGTTTCCTTCAGCTATTTCATGTCGAACCCCAGATACAAAAGCCTTCCCGTTAAAGCGATCACCAACTCCCGATAAAACGACAGTGGTATTTGGTTTTACTTCCGGCAATCCCTGGAACTTCACCCTTCCCCGAACTTTAGAAAGACGGTTAAAAAGATCTTTAGCATCGGCCCAGGCCTGCAAGCCGGCGTCTGTAGATCCGCTACCGTCCCTCAACTCCAACTTTTCCAAACTGATCACCGACGCCAGCTCATCAGGCTGTATATTTCCATTTAACTGAACATCCGCAGGATTTGCTTCCAGTTCCAGAATATCCTGATTGGCAACATCCCAGCCATACGAAGTAACATTTGCAAACTGGTTTCGTGCATCGATCTCAGCATCAAAATCGAGAATCGTTGCACCATAAACCAAGGTCGCTTTTTCGCTTTGCTGAAAATCGGGAGTAAGCACTGACATTTTCCCATCGTCTACCAAACACACTTTACCGTTTGCCTGGGCACGTGTTACGCAGAAATCCCAGTCGCTAAGCCGGTATTGCACCATTTCGGGATGCTCTACACTTGTGGCTTCAACGTCATTTTCCAGACCGGAATCGGCGATAATCTGTTCCAAAATATCGCTGTCTTTACTCTCGTAGAAATACTTGCTTTTCCGGCCAACCGTAAGTTTTACAGCTTTGTCTCGACATTCGACAACTAACTGTGCCTTGTCATTACGAATTTTAAGATTGTGCCGGATCACCATACCTTTAAAAATCGTTTCATCATCGGAATGATAACCGGCTTTGATTTCGATCTCTTTCCCGGGAACAAAAATGGCTTCGTTACTAAGTACAAAATCCTGTTGAGTCGGATCGCCATCAAGCAAAACGATTTTTGCCCATGGAATCCGGTTAATTTCCTTCTCTACAGAAATGCTTAAAACCTGGTTAACCGAAGACAGTTCTTCTCCATCCACCAGTATCTTCCAAGTGACCAAATCAGCAGATCGCGCCGTTCTTATGACTCTTTCTTCAGGCATATTCAGGAAACTTTTTCAATTGGTGGAAAGAAAATTTTCTGTCCCACTTTTAATTTTCTGAAATTGGTAAGCTTATTCACACGAGCTACTTCGAGATAGTATTTCGAGTCGCCGTAAATCCGGTAGGTCATTAAAGGCAGGGTATCTCCTTCATTGACCATCCGAACATGGGTCAGGTCGGGCGATGAATTATTTTCAAGGGCAACACGAAGGTTATCTTCGATAAAACCTTTGAATTTTGCTCTTGCACTGGCTCTCAG
>DAOPJR010000075.1:0-16949 GCA_035399765.1 Draconibacterium sp.
GCCGCTGAAATTTTCTCGGTTGAATGGGCAAAAGAAAAGGGAATTGAACTGATTTATTTAAATACCGGAAATGTGGAAGATCCGGTAAAAGCGTTGAAAGATGTAACCGGAGGAGAAGGTTACAACGACGTCTTTGTTTTTGCTCCGGTAACTCCGGTGGTGGAACAAGGTGATGCAATATTGGCTCACGATGGTTGTTTGAACTTTTTTGCAGGCCCGTCGAATCCGGAATTTTCAGCTAAACTGAATTTTTACAATGTCCATTACGCTTATACGCACATTGTAGGAACTTCAGGAGGGAATAACGACGACATGGTGGAAGCACTCGATGTAATGAGTAAAGGACTTGATCCTGCTGGGCTGATCACACACGTTGGCGGATTAAATGCCGTGGCTGAAACAACCTTGAACCTTCCGAATATTCCGGGTGGTAAAAAATTGATATACACGCACAAAAATCTTCCGCTGGTAGCCATTTCAGATTTTGAAGAATTAGGAAAAACCGATTCGTTTTATGCTGAATTAGCCAAATTGGTTGCTGAAACCAAAGGTTTGTGGAATGTAAAAGCTGAAGAATATTTACTGGCAAATGCGCCTGAGATTTAACTTTTTTGATGAAGACAAAGACTTGAAGCTATTTTTCTTTGAGTCTTTGTGCCTTCGAATTTAAACTTCGTTCAATCCTAAACAATTCATTTACAAACACAAGTCATCAAAACCGAAGTTTTTATTTATTATTTCCTGTTTGCTTCCACGAAATCTGTAAGAAAATGTACACCAACTTTTTTCGATTAAGCTAAAGAATAGTAGTATTTAATATCTTTACAGCAGTATCAATAATTAAAGGTCATGTGTTTACTCAATATTTTTGATACTACATTGCCGTTGACAAATCCAGTATTAAAATTTCTGGTAATCCTGATAATAATATTATCGGCACCAATCCTTTTAAATAAGCTTAAAATTCCACACCTTCTTGGACTTATTATTGCAGGAGCAATAATAGGACCGAACGGTTTCAATTTACTTATACGCGATAGTGGTATAATTTTATCGGGTACCGCTGGATTACTCTATATAATGTTTCTGGCCGGATTAGATATTAATATTACAGAATTTAAAAAAAATAGTGCAAAAAGTGTGGTGTTTGGTTTGTATACCTTTTTAATCCCAATGGCATTAGGCACCTTGTCAAGTATTTATGTTTTAAATCTATCGGTTCTTTCATCCGTCCTGGTTGCCAGCATGTATGCATCCCATACTTTAATTGCCTATCCGATATTAAGTCAGCTAGGGGTTACTAAAAACCGGGCAGTAAATATTACAGTTGGCGGTACAATTATAACCGACACGCTTGCACTTATCGTTCTTGCTGTGGTTGTTGGCATTTCAAAAGGTGATGTAAATGGTACTTTTTATACAAAACTTTCACTTTCAATCCTGGGTTTTGGTTTGTTTGTGATATATATTTTTCCTTTAATCGGAAGGTGGTTTCTTAAACGTTTCGAGGACAAAGTTTCACAATATATTTTTATTCTTGTTATGGTTTTTCTTGGCGCTGTGCTTGCTGAAGCGGCAGGTATTGAGGCAATAGTCGGAGCATTTTTAACCGGTCTGGTCTTAAACCGGTTAATTCCTTCCACTTCACCTTTAATGAACAGAATAGAGTTTGTTGGAAATGCTGTTTTTATTCCCTTTTTTCTGATTGGAGTAGGAATGCTGGTCGATTATCGCACTTTTTACAAAGATCTTGATACCATTAAAGTTGCAGCTGTTATGACAATCGTTGCGACGAGTGCAAAATATATTGCTGCCTGGGCTACACAAAAAACATTCAGGTTTTCGATTAACGAGCGTAAAATAGTATTTGGCTTAAGCAATGCACAGGCAGCTGCCACGCTCGCAGCAGTTCTCGTAGGATATAATGTAATTTTAGGTGAAACAGGAACTGGAGAACCTATTCGGTTATTAAACGATAGCATATTGAACGGAACAATAATAATGATTTTGGTTACCTGCACCATTGCAACATTTTCGGCTCAAAAAGGAGCAAAGAATATTTCACTGAAAGAATTATCAATTATGGAGAGCAGTGATAGTGAGAATGCCGAAAGAATTTTAATCCCGTTAAGCAATCCTGAAACCTTGGAAGAATTAATTAATCTTAGCACAATCATAAAATCAAAACAAAATAAACGAGGACTATATGCCCTTCACATTCTAAATAACGATGAGGTTGATTCTGATACTGAAATCAGGGCAAAAAAATTGCTTGAAAGGGCCGTAATTACAGCAGCATCAACAGATATCCAGTTAAATAAATTACTGAGATATGATATTAATTCAGCCAATGGGATTATTGGAGTCGTAAAGGAGCATAACATAACTGATTTGGTTATGGGACTTCACATAAAAAAAGGATTTTCTGAATCATTTATTGGTAGGTTAACAGAAGACATACTTTCTAAATGCAACACCACTGCGTTTGTATATAGATCAGTTCAGCCAATTTCTACTATTAAAAGGCATATCATTATTGTTCCACCACATGCAGAAGACGTAATTGGTTTTCCATTCTGGCTCACAAGGATTCTGAACATTCCGATTAATACCGGTTCAAATGTAGTTTTTTATACAACTGAGATAACGGCAAGCATAATAAAGAGCAAAACGTCGAAACTTACTTTTGATGTAGACTTCAGAATTTTTGATAATTGGTCTGATTTTTTAATCATTTCGCGAGATATTAAGACTGATGATAACTTAATAATTATATTAAGCAGACCCAACAAACCATCGTACAATGAAAATATGCTAAAAATACCCGAATACCTGGACAAATATTTTCAATTAAATAGTTTTATTCTCTTGTATCCAATGCAAATTGGAGTAAAAGACAATCAAACAATTAACCTAAGTAATCCTTCTTTAACAGAACCTATTGAAAAACTGGATGCAATAGGAAAAAATATTGCAAGAATATTTAAGCGAAAATAAGTTCGTACTCACTTAATTCCGTATTCTGACAACACATAATGGGTGAATACATTAGTGATCGGCCTTCTCAACCAACGGATGGAAAAAGACTGTCCTAGTCTTCTGAATATTCTTCTTGTTTTAAAAGAATCTTGAAGCACTTATCGGAACAACAAGTATTTTTTAATCCCGTTTTAATCTGCATTTCATATAACCTTAATTCCATCAATATACTTTCGTTTCGTACAATTTTATTATTCAATTAGAAACATTAAAAAGACAATGAATTCAGGAACCATGAAAAAAGAATTTGCAAACAAAAAATCAATTCGTAAAAAAGGGCAGGCCTCTTCAACATATTTAAATAAAGAAATCGTGCAGCTCTGGAATGAAGCAACCGATAAAATTGAGTATTATAGTTCAAAGAAATTAATCCGGGTCGCATTCTTCATTGCAATTGCCATTGGGCTAGGTTCATGCGTAAGCAAAAAAGCCCTTGTTGGCGAACAATACAAATCAGCTCAGTATCAAAAGGATCTTATCGATTGTGAAAGGGACAGAGATATGCTTTCAACGCAAAACGGAGATTTATCAGGAAAGATCATCTTGCTGGAAAATCAGGTAGCTAATGAAGAAAGCAAATCAAATATACTCGATCAACAGATGAGTTATTACCAAAGTACCAATACGAACTTACTTGACAGGCTAAGTGACTTGTCGGTAGTAAGTAAGACAGGAGCAGAAAGCATTCGCAAATCGCTGGATGCTATCAACGACCAAAACAAGTACATAAAAGACCTGACATCGGCAATGCGGGCAAAAGACTCCTTAAACCTGGCTTTGGTTATGAAACTTAAACGTTCGCTCGTAGATGTTAATGATGAAGATGTTACTGTGGAAGTAAAAAAAGGAGTTGTATATATTTCATTATCTGATAAGATGTTATTCCAATCAGGAAAATATGAAATAAACAAACAGGCTGAAGTTGTGCTTGAAAAAATTGCACGTGTTCTAAATGACCATAAACAACTCGACATTTTGGTAGAAGGACACACTGACGATGTTCCAATTTCGACACCAATTTTGGTAGATAACTGGGACTTGAGTGTAAAAAGAGCCACGAGTGTTGTTCGTTTATTACAAGTAAGATATGGAATTGCCCCTGAAAGAATGACTGCAGGAGGACGCTCGGAATATGTACCCAAAACTTCTAACTCAACGGTGGAAGGTAGGGCAATAAATAGAAGAACAGAAATTCAGATATTACCGAAGCTGGATGAGTTTTTTCAACTTCTTGAACCAGAAGGGAACAATTAATCAATTCGTTTACCAGCCCCGGAATTATTTCCGGGGTTTTGCATTCACGCATGTTTTAAGTAATTTGGATTAAAATTAAGATCAACCTATTATAATGAATATTCTGGTTGTTGAAGACGAAGTAAAAGTGGCTGATTTTCTAAAGAAGGGTTTAGAGGAAAATGGTCATTCTGTTGTTTTGGCTTTTGATGGCTGGATGGGTGAAAAACTGGCCTTAAGAAGTCATTATGATATTTTGATTCTCGATATTATACTTCCTTCAATTAATGGATTGGAGCTCTGCAAAAGAATTCGGGAAAAAGATCAAAATGTACCAATTCTGATGTTGACCGCGCTAGGCACCACTGAAGACAAAGTTGCAGGATTTGATGTCGGTGCAGATGATTATCTCGTAAAGCCTTTCGAATTTGCGGAGTTACTTGCACGTATTCGTGCCTTATTAAAAAGAAATACAGGAATAGTGCAAACTTCATCGGTAGTTAAAGTTGCTGATCTCGAACTAAATATTGATAAAAAAACTGCAAAAAGAGGAAATACCAATATAGAACTTACCGCGAAAGAATTTTCCTTACTTGAATTTCTGATGAAAAACAAGGGACGCGTGGTATCGCGTGCTGAAATTGCGGAAAAGGTTTGGGACATTACCTTCGATACCGGAACCAATGTGGTAGATGTTTACATCAATATCTTGCGTAAAAAGCTAGATAAAAACTTTGACACAAAACTGATACACACAAGAATAGGACTGGGATACACCTTAGACTTCTAAAATGGAAATCAGAAAAAAGCTTACATTTCAATTCATTGGGATGGTAGCACTTATTCTACTGTTCACTCTAGTACTGGTTTACTTTTCTTTTTCTCAGGCACGTAAAGAAGAATTTTACGACCGACTAGGTAACAAAGCAAAATTGGTAGCGCAAATGCTAATCGACATCGATGAAATTGATTCAGATTTACTTAAAAGAATTGAAAAGAACAATCCCTTGAGTTTGCCCAATGAGCGAATTGTAATATATGATTTCAATGATGCCCTTATTTATTCTACTGACGAAAACAATGAGTTACAAATACCTAAGGAGAGAATCAGGCAGGTTCGGTTACACGATGAGGTCAGGTTCAAGAATGGTGCTTACGAAATCTCCGGAAATTATTATAAAGGGCAATATGACAGAATTGTTGTTTTTGCAGCAGCAACCGATATTTTTGGAATTAATAAACTGAAAAGGCTTCGACTTATTATGCTGATTGTTTTTGTGATGAGTCTTGGTGTCGTTTTCTTTGCCGGTCGTTGGTTTGCAGTTAGGGCACTTTTACCCATTTCAAAAATAGTTAGCCAGGTAAACGGAATTGAAGTCTCAAACCTGAATGCCCGACTTGATGAAGGAAATCAAAAAGATGAGATTGCCCGTTTGGCTCAAACCTTTAACCACATGCTGGCCAGAATTGAAAAAGCATTCAAGGCACAGAAAAGCTTCATCGCGAATGCTTCTCATGAGTTAAGAACCCCTCTCACGGTGATTACCGGACAGCTGGAAGTAGTATTGATGAAGGAACGCAATAAGGAAGAATACAAGGAAACCTCACAATTGGTTCTGGATGAAATTAAAGATCTGAATCTTTTGTCCAACAAATTGCTTTTGCTTGCGCAAACAAGTAGTGAAGGCAATGAACTAAACTTTAATCCCTTGCGAATTGATGATATTTTGTGGAAGGCACAAAAAGAAATCCTTACCAGAAATAAGAATTACATCATTGATATTCACTTTGGTAATGAAATTGATGACGAAAACACGCTTACCGTTTTAGGGAATGAACTTCTTCTAAAAACTGCACTACTTAACCTGATAGATAACGCCTGCAAATATTCAAAAAGCCAAAAAGTCAATATCTATTTGTACCCGCTACGAAATGACATAAAAATTCAATTTACTGACGAAGGTACGGGCATTAAGCCAGATGAATTGAATTTAATTTTCAACCCATTCTTTCGATCAAAAGATGCTGTTGCCCCGGGACATGGTATTGGACTGACACTGGTCGAGAATATAATTCATCAGCATAACGGTTCTATTGAAGTAGAATCGGAATGGGGCAACGGCTCTACATTTACGGTAAGCGTACCCATACACCACTGATTTGATGATACTTAAAACTTTTAATCTGCTTTTAATTTCGCTTTAACCCGGGTTTAATCTGGCTGTTGCACCTTTGTTTTATACAATAACTTTATACGTTTTAACCATGAAAACAAAAACAACAGCACGCAACCTTCTTCCGGTTATATCGCTTGTGGTCCTGCTTGCTGTAATCGGTGCCTCGATATACAAAATCCGGCAAATGAATGTAAAACTGACCAATCAAAAAGTAAAGTCAGAGATTTTATTGGCAGAGAAACTGAGTCTCGACAAATCGATCAACAAAATGGGACAAGATCTTTCTGACGCTAAAGACAACAATGCAAAGTTGGGGAAAAAGGTCAACGATATGAATACCCAAATATTAGCAAAAAATTCAGAGATCGACCAACTCAAAGCCCGTATGATCAATTACGATGCTTTAAAACAACGAAATCTGGACATGGATCGGAAAATAAATGAATTGAATACCGAAAATGGTAAATTGAACAGTGCACTGGCAAGTGCCAACTCAGAAAACAAAAAATTGAACAATCAATTACAGACTTACGCACAAACCAACTCCGATCTTTACAGTGACAATTCAATATTTAAAGCCATGTTTTCAGACAATTTCAGAACCGAAGCTTTGAGAGGAAAGAAGGATAAACTCACACTAAACGCACGGAGGACGAACAAATTATCAGTTAGTTTCGATATACCAAACAATGTTCAGGAAAAGCTTTATTTTAAAGTTATTACTCCGGATGGGAAAGAATTATCAAGTAAAAACGATGTAACTGCCACTATCACCATCATCGAACCGGGCGACGAGTTGCTGGCAAGTACTGATTTTAAAATGATTAGTAGTCAAGGTAAAGAACGGGTAGAATTATCGCTTTGCCCTCAACGGAAACTTCTGGGAGGAATCTACCAGTTTAATCTATACAACGATGATCGCCTGCTTGGAAGCACACAGTTAAAATTAAGGTAGTTGTTTTTCATTTCTAAATTGATGTCTTTCAAATGACCGGTTCATGCCGGTCATTTTTTTTAATGGGCACATTAAATGCTTACCAAAAGGAAACTCAAGGACGCTTAAGCTCCAACTCACGCAGATGTTCCATCTTTTTACGCTGTAAAAATTCACGGATGGTTTCTTCGTACTCTTTCACCCGCTTATTCCCAAACTCATAAACTTTTTGCACCAGCCCGTCAAGAAAATCACGGTCGTGCGATACCAAAATCAGTGTACCGTCAAATTCCATCAGTGCCTGTTTCAGAATGTCTTTGGTTCGAATGTCGAGATGATTGGTTGGCTCATCCAGGATTAACAGGTTTACCGGTTCAAGCAGCAATTTAATCATGGCCAGCCGGGTACGTTCGCCACCCGAAAGCACACTTACGGGTTTGTCCCAACTGTCGCCACCAAACATAAAAGCACCCAGAATATCTTTGATTTTGGTACGGATATCGCCTTTGGCCACATCGTCAATGGTCTGAAAGACGGTGAGTTTCTCGTCGAGTAATGAGGCTTCGTTCTGCGAGAAATAACCGATCATCGAATTGTGGCCCAGCGTCAGTTTTCCACCATGTTCCAGCTCTCCCATTATAGCTTTTACGAGTGTAGTTTTTCCTTCTCCGTTTTTTCCGACAAAGGCCACTTTTTCACCGCGATGAATTGTGAATGTCGCTCCCGAAAAAACCAGTTTATCGCCAAAAGATTTTTCCACCTGCTCGGCAATAACGGGATAATTTCCGGAACGTGGTGACGGAGGAAAACGAAGACGCAGGTGCGATGTATCCATCTCATCCACTTCAACCAATTCCAGTTTCTCCAGCATTTTTACCCGCGACTGCACCTGCAGCGTTTTTGAGTAAGTACCTTTAAAACGCTCAATAAACTGTTCGGTTTCGGCAATCATTTTTTGTTGCTCGTCGTAAGCTTTTTGTTGCTGTTCACGCCGTTCTTTGCGTAGTTCAAGATATCTTGTATAATTTACCTTGTAGTCGTAAATACGCCCCATGGTAACTTCAATGGTTCGTGTGGTAATGTTATCGACAAAAGTACGGTCGTGCGAAATCACAATCACAGCTTTTGCTTCATTAATCAGAAATTCTTCGAGCCACTGTACCGATTCAATGTCAAGGTGATTAGTCGGCTCGTCCAATAAAATCAGGTCCGGCTTTTTCAACAGAATCTTTGCCAGCTCAATACGCATCCGCCAGCCGCCGCTGAACTCGGAAGTAGGCCGATGGAAATCTTCTCTCAGAAAACCCAAACCCAGAAGAATTTTCTCCACTTCTGAATCAAAATTGATTTCTCCCTGACTGTACAATTTTTCGCTCAGTTCAGAAACATCTTCAATAATTTTGTTGTATTCCTCCGATTCGTAATCGGTACGAATGGTGAGTTGTTCATTCAGTTCTTCAAGCCTGGCCTGCATTTCAATAACATCAGCAAAAGCCTGAGACGCTTCTTCAAACAAAGTGCGGCTGTTATCGACCATTAAATGCTGCGGCAAATATGCGATTACTGAGTCTTTGGGTGCAGAAACCTTCCCTGCAGAAGGAGTTTGAACGCCTGCAAGAATCTTTAAGAGTGTGGATTTCCCTGCACCATTTTTCCCCATTAAGGCAATGCGGTCTTTTTCGTTTACCACAAAATTGATGTCCTTAAATAATGTGGTCCCGCTAAACGTAACTGCCAACCCGTCAACTGAAATCATAATTATCTTCTGAAATTGAGGCGGCAAAGATAATTATCTGATCAATACTTATTGTAATTAATTCTACTTTGCTGAACGGAAGTCATCTTTTATTAAATCATCGACGTTTCCCATAAGAATCATCGGATGTTTAACCGGATCCAACCACTTTAAAATTTTAAGCATATCAGATTCAGACACTGCCACGCAACCGGCCGTAGCTTCTGATTCAGAATCACGAAGATGAAAGAAAATTGCACTGCCCTTGCCTTTTACTACCGGGTTGGTGTTGTATTCGATTACCATACAATACTTATAATGATCGCTATTTAGCTTTAGGTTTTCATATGATTTTGCTGAAGTTTCGCCACGAACGTGTTGGTTGTAATCAGCAGATTCCGGATCATCGATCCACTTATCTTCCGAGGTAGATTGCGTAAAAGGCATTTTTGTATTTACTTTATCCTGATAGGTAAATAAATGTCCCAAACGAAAAATTCCACTCGGTGATTTTCCATCTCCTTCAAGCTTTTCTCCAGACCTGGCAAAGCCGTTTTTGCCAATTCCAGCAGGTACCAGACCAAGAACGATGTTCCATTCTTCTTTATCTTTTTCAAGGGTAAAAAGTTTTGTCTGGGGATTTTCAAGGTCATCGTTGTATGCCAGTATCAGCTGGCTTACCGAATCAGGAATAAGTGCTGTTTGCGTTTTCAATATTTTGTGGATCAAAGCATCATCTTTAGTAGAAACAGAAGAACATGAAACAAAAAAATCATTAAAAAACAAAGCAGCAATAAAAAAGAAATAACGTAAGTTTTGAACTCTCATTTCAACTCTATTTGTTGGCTTTTAGCACCAATTCTTTGTACTCTGACGGATTTACTACCGCTTCGATCACAACCGGACCATCTGTTTCAAAAGCCTTTACCAAAGCTTCCTGATAAGAGTGTAAATCCGTTGCCCGAATTACCGGAACTCCAAAATAATTATTGGTTGGTTCATCGGGCAAAGTATTCAGATCGGTACCGTAATGCGGGTCGTATCCTTTTTTACTTTGCTTGATGTTTATAAGCGACAAGCTCTGATCGTAGATCACTACAAAAACGATATTCAGGTTCAAACGTTTGGCTGTGACCAGTTCGCCGACTGTCATATAAAAGCCGCCATCGCCCATAAGTGCCGCAACCGGTAATTCAGGATGACAAAGTTTGGCTCCCATCGCAGCAGGAAGAGCAAATCCCATTCCCGACCAACCGTTGGTCATCAGCAATTTTTGTGGTGCCGGAGTTCTCCATTGTTGACCAGAGAGATGCAGATGGGCTCCCACATCTATGGTAAGAATTCCTTCAACCGGCAAAGCTTTTCGTAACCAGTAAATCACCGCCAGCGGGCCAAAACTTCCTTTCTGCGGTGTTAACTTCCGGAACATTTCAGCTTTCCTTTCTTTCAGTTCCTGAACGTTCCATTTTGAACCTGCCAAATTCAGCTTTAGCAATACTTCCAGAGCTATTTCAACACTCCCGACAATGTTCATCACCTCTGGAATTCGCCCGGGTTCAATATCCGCCTCTTTTGAATCGATATGAACCAGAGGAACACACGGCATCCATTCTTCGTAATTGAATTCTACCGGATCGTAACCCACTCCAATCACCAAATCAGCTTCACGGTAAGTTTCGGCCACCATGTTTGATAAAGCATGAAACAATACACCGGCATAGAGAGGATGATCTTCAGGAAACATCCCTTTTGCCATTGGAGTAAGCACAACCGGAACATTAAATTTTTCAGCGACCTGCAATAATAAATCTTGTATTCCCTCACGTACCGCGGTTAATCCGATGGCCAGCAACGGTTTTTCGCTCCTGACAATCAGGCCTTCAATTTTCCTGATCTGCTCGGGGACAAGTGGCGACCACTTCTTTTTTTCAATACGAAGGTATTCCAACTCAGATTCCTCTGGGTTGACAGTGTGTGTACCTATTCCGGCGGGCACTCCAATGTGAACCGGACCCGGAATGTCAGAAGTTGCTTTTCCAGCAGCTTTCAATATAACCTCTTCTGCATTTCCTTCATTTAAACGCGTCGTGTGCTTGGTTATAGGGAAAAACAGTTGCTGATGATCAATACTCATCTGAACAGTACGGTTCAAAAGATGACCGGGCATTTCATCCGTAAATGCTAAAAGCGGTGAACGATCGAGAAAAGCTTCGCCAACACCGGTGCTCAGGTTAGTAGCTCCAGGACCAAAAGTAGCAAAACAGGCACCGGGAATTCCGGTTAACCTGCCACAAACATCGGCCATGATAGCGGCTGTAGCCTCGTGCCCAACCAAAATAAAATCAATTCCCTTTTCCAAACGCAAAGCTTCAATATAATCAATCATATTCCCACTGGGAACACCAAAAACATAACGAACACCGATATCACGCAGGGTGTGTGCAAATTGTTGAGCAACGGTGATTGACATTCTCTGTTTCTCTTTTTTATGGTGATTCAAATTACAAAAAAAGGTCCTTTTATAAAGAACCTTTCCTTTGAATTATTGGTATTTACTGTTTATTTAAATTTTCAAGAAGATCTTTTACAAGGTGTTTACAGATGATGAATCCCTTCATCCGTTTCTGAAATCATATTCTCAACAAATTCCAGGTCGATATCCGGTTGAGTGATTTGAAATTTCGCCTGCGAATAAAATTCATTGCGCTTTTTCAGGGTATCATCAATAAAGGCCACCAGTTCTTCTCGCGATTTTCCTTTAATAAGAGGTCGCTCGGTTTTTGAACTGAGCAAGCGATCAGCAAGAATAGCCGGATGAATATTCAGGTATATAGTTTTTCCACTGTTATTCATTAAATCGATGTTATCAAAAAAACAGGGAGCTCCTCCACCGGTAGCAATTACAATATTGGTAAACTCGGACAGTTCTTCCAATGCCTTTCTTTCCTTATTCCGGAATTCGTCTTCTCCTTCTTCGGCAAAAATCTGTGGAACGGTTTTACAGTTTCGTTCTTCGATATAATGATCCATGTCGACGAACTGTAAACCCAGATGTTTTGACAATCGCCGACCCAGCGTCGATTTACCACATCCCATATATCCTATTAAGTAAATTCTCATACAAGTCAGTTTAGAGTTTAAAGTTCAAAGTTTAGAGTAGATACGGAACTCCAAACATGGAACTCTGAACTAGAAAAGTGACATCTGGTTACTATTCTTATTATCATCATCCTTTTTGGGTCGAGTCACTTCAAATGGAATATCATCAAAATTATCTTCTTCCTCCTCCTCTATTTCTGAAGTTGGATGATCATCTTCATCCTTAATTACCGGTTCGATTTCTGTTATATTTTGAACCTCGTAATTAGTAAGTCGTTTTCCTTTTGCTTTCCACGATTTCACTCCTATAAATTCGGCCACCTCGATAATCTCATTCTCACGTTCTTCGTTCTTCCCTCCAAAAGTAATTTCGAGACGAGGATAGTGTACCCAGGTAATACTGACTAGTTTGTTGTCGGGGTGATCACCAATAAAACGTATTAGTTTTCCTTCGGGTTCATCAATCTCAAAGCGCTTAACGTAGTAAAACTGTTGTTCTGCATCAAAATAAACGACTGATAAAACCTTTTTCGGATTAAACTTTTCGATAACCAGAATATCGGGACCGAAGTGGTTGCTCAAATCGTAATTATAAAGCTGAAACTCTCCGTTTTTGTATATCACCAGTATCTGGTCTTCACCCGAAAATTCACCCAGGTAATTTCCCCGGTTATCCGCATTCAAACGAAGCACATCCGGATCGAACCAGATTTTACGTCCGCCCAGCGTTGAAACACCTTTCTCCTTCAGCGAAATCTTATGAATTTCGTATTTAGTAAGAATATTTCCCATCGATTGCCGGCCTTTGATGGCCAACTCTCCCAAATCGGTTTCAAAAATTTGTTTTTTAATTCGTGCTTTCGGTTTCAGAACAACTCTCAGGGTTTCAGCTTCACCATTTGGATTGGCTGAGAAGTAAAGAATGCGTGAACCTTTTGAATCTTTGGTCAGGTTGTATTCCTTATCACGGGTTACCCCTGTCACAAAAAAACGCTTCATATAAGCAACACCGGATTTACCATCTTTGTAAATCACATTATAGATAGTTCGGTCGTCGTTCTTTTTAAACACATCGATATGAAGCGGATTTTTCCCGATAAAGGCTTTATCAGAAACTTTGGTGACAAAGTAAGTCCCGTCGCGATGGAATACAATAATATCGTCGATGTCTGAACAGTCGCAAACATACTCGTTCTTTTTAAGCGATGTTCCTATAAAACCTTCTTTTCGGTCGACATAGAGTTTTTCGTTATTTACTACAACTTTAGTAGCCACAATATTTTCAAAGTTCCTGATTTCAGTTTTTCTCTCAAAACCTTTCCCGTATTTATCTTTCAGATGCTGGAACCATTTGATGGTATACGGAACAATATTTTCAATGTCACTAAGAACTTCGGCAATCTCGTCTTCAATAGCTTGCAGCTGATCGTTGGCCTTGTCGGTATTAAATTTCAGAATACGCGCCATACGAATCTCCATCAGTTTCATGATATCGTCGCGAGTAACTTCTCGTCTCAGCTTTGGTTTCCAGGGTTCAAGACGCTGATCGATGTGAACCACCGCCACGTCCATGTTTTCTGATTCTTCAAATTTCTTATCCTTATAAATCCGTTCTTCAATAAATATCTTTTCAAGCGACAACGAATGCCATTGCTCCTCCAACTCGCCTTTTCTGATTTCCAGCTCCAGTTTCAAAAGTTGCAGCGTACTATCTGTCGAACGTTTCAGTATCTCAGTAACCCCAATAAACAAGGGTTTATCGTTTTCGATGATACAAGAGTTAGGCGCCAAAGAAACCTCGCAATCAGTGAAAGCATAAAGTGCGTCGATAGTCTTATCGGACGAAACACCCGGAGCCAGATGCACAAGAATCTCAACGTTTGCTGCCGTATTATCGTCGATTCGTTTGATCTTGATTTTGCCTTTTTCGTTGGCCTTTATAATGGACTCAATTAGTGAAGTAGTATTTTTACTAAAGGGGATTTCGGTAATTACCAACGTCTTGTTGTCCTGCTTTTCAATTTTAGCCCGTACCTTAATTGAACCTCCGCGTACTCCATCATTGTATTTACTAAAGTCAGCCGATCCACCGGTTGGAAAATCGGGATACAACTCAAAATCCTGACCTTTTAGATAAGAGATGGATGCATCGAGTAGTTCATTAAAATTATGCGGAAACAACTTGGAAGCAAGTCCTACAGCAATACCTTCAACACCCTGTGCCAACAATAACGGAAACTTCACAGGAAGCGTTACTGGCTCACGCTTACGTCCGTCGTACGAAAGTTTCCATTCGGTTGTTTTCGGATTAAAAAGGACTTCAAGCGCGAATTTTGACAGGCGAGCCTCAATGTATCGTGGAGCCGCAGCACCGTCGCCAGTTAAAATGTTTCCCCAGTTTCCCTGGGTATCAATCAGTAGTTCCTTCTGCCCCAACTGTACAATTGCATCACCAATGGAAGCATCACCGTGCGGGTGATACTGCATAGTTTGCCCGATAACATTGGCCACTTTATTAAAACGACCATCGTCCATTTCACGCATCGCGTGTAAGATACGTCGTTGTACAGGTTTTAACCCGTCGTTGATATAAGGAACGGCACGTTCAAGAATTACATACGAAGCATAATCGAGAAACCAATTGCGGTACATTCCCGACAAATAAGTTATTTCTTCTCTTGAGCTATCGTCCTGAATTTCTTCCTGATTCAAATTCTCTTCTGACATTCTTTCTCTTCAAAATTAGCGGTCCACCCTGACGGGCAAAATATATTGGTTAAGCCACTTCGTCTTTTTCGACGTACAGGTTATCGATAATAAAATCCTGTCGCTCGGGCGTATTTTTCCCCATATAAAATTCGAGCATCTGCGATACTGATTCGTGTTTCTTCATCTGTACCGGATCCAGTCGTATGTCATTCCCGATAAAGTTTTTGAATTCGTCGGGTGAGATTTCTCCCAACCCTTTAAATCGGGTGATTTCCGGTTTTCCCCTTAGTTGTTCGATTGCTGCCTGCTTTTCTACTTCCGAGTAACAATAAATAGTCTTTTGTTTGTTCCGAACCCTGAACAAAGGGGTTTGCAAAATAAAAACATGCCCTTTCTTGATCAGCTCTGGGAAAAACTGCAAAAAGAAAGTGATGAGCAGCAAACGGATGTGCATTCCATCCACATCGGCATCGGTGGCTATAATTACCTTGCTGTAACGAAGGTCTTCCATGCTGTCTTCAATATTCAGCGCAGCTTGCAAAAGATTAAACTCCTCGTTTTCGTACACCACTTTCTTGGTCAAACCAAAAGTATTCAGCGGCTTACCCCTCAAACTAAACACAGCCTGTGTATTTACATCTCTCGATTTAGTGATGGAACCACTGGCCGAATCACCCTCGGTGATAAAAATACTGGAAGCTTCTTTTAGTTCATGAGAGCTATTGAAATGCACCCGACAGTCGCGGAGTTTTTTATTGTGCAAACTGGATTTCTTAGCCCGTTGCTTTGCCAGTTTTTTGATCCCCGAAATCGCTTTTCGTTCTCTTTCCGATTCAACAATTCGACGGTGAAGTACTTCGGCTGTATCCGGATTTTTGTGCAAGAAGTTATCTAATTCCTTTTGCAAAAAATTTCCAACATGTGTTCTCACGGAGGGTCCGTCGGGACCAATATCTCGTGAACCAAGTTTGGTTTTGGTTTGCGATTCAAATACAGGCTCCTCGACTTTGATACTGATAGCCGCCACAATCGACGCACGAATATCTGACGGATCAAACTCCTTCTTGTAAAAATCCCTGATCGTTTTTACCAATACCTCGCGAAAAGCCTGTAAGTGGGTACCACCCTGGGTCGTGTGCTGACCGTTAACGAATGAGTAATAATCCTCCCCATACTGGTTCCCATGGGTTATGGCAACCTCGATATCTTCTCCCTTTAAATGTATAATTGGATAAATTGGGTCGTGATCCATGTTCTCTTCCAGCAAATCCCGCAGTCCGTTGCGCGAATAAAAACGTTCTCCATTAAATTCGACAGTAAGTCCAGAATTCAGGAAAGTGTAGTTCTTCATCATGTTCACGATGTAATCGTTGATGTAACGATACTTCTTGAACACAGTTACATCGGGAACAAAAGTTACTTCTGTGCCATTTTCTTCCTGAACATCCTTCAGATCTTTTTCGCCTTTTATAACTCCTTCGCTGAAATAAACTTCTTTTGCAATTCCTTCACGAATTGCTTTAATAGTAAAATCGGATGAAAGCGCATTTACTGCTTTTATACCAACCCCGTTCAATCCCACTGATTTCTTGAAAACCTTATTATCATATTTGGCGCCGGTATTCATCCTGCTTGCCACATCTACCAGCTTACCCAAAGGAATACCACGACCGTAATCGCGAATGGTAACTCTGTCCTGATCAACATTCACCACGATCTTTTTACCAAAGCCCATCATAAACTCGTCGATACAGTTATCCATCACTTCCTTCAACAGCACATAAATACCATCGTCGGCAGATGATCCGTCGCCAAGTTTCCCAATATACATCCCCGGACGTCTCCGGATATGTTCCTGCCAGTCTAAGGTTTTAATAGTTCCTTCGTCGTAGTTTGCGCTCATAAGCTAATTTCCAGATTAAAGTTCCGGATATTGAACGCCGACATTATTGAAATTTATCTGGGGAATGCTGTATTTCAAATAACTGCGGAGTTCACCGGATTGCCACAAATATAATTAAAT
>DAOPJR010000076.1:0-16421 GCA_035399765.1 Draconibacterium sp.
CCCCATAAATTTCCGGTATCCGGCAGCAATGTATGGCGAGGTCTTCAGTCCCGGCTGAATTTCCATTCTGAAATTTCCAATTTTTTCAGCCGGTATAACGATATCTCCATAAACATAATCGCTTACTGCATATCCATCCAGCGAAGGATTAAATGAAGTCAACACGAGGCCGGTAGAGATATAAAGGTTCCGCGTGTAACTTAGGTCTGCCAATAGTAAGATACCGCCGGTTTTATAGTTCATATCAGCATTGTATTCAATATCGTATTCGTTGAAATTGAAATTGTATGAGAACGAGAGCGTTTCATAGCCGGCTTTAAATGCCAGCCATTTATTTACGGAATATCCTGCATTAAATCCCCAGCCGTTGGTGGAGGCTTGTGCACCAAGAAATAATCCGCTGTATTCTTTTTGTGCGTGTGATTGTATGGTCTTGTCATTCTGTGCCAAAGCTGGCATAAACAGAATACACATCACCACAAATAAAATGAGTGAAGTTCGTTTTTTCATTGACTTACTAAATTTTGTGATTCGCGTCCAAACCAATCACAGATTATAATGGTATTAGCAAAAATATGAAAAAATGAATACTACAGCCTGATTTAACGGATTAAATTTGACCTCAGGAATGCCTATATTCGCATATGGATTTTAAAGTAGTTTCTGATTATAACCCTACCGGAGATCAGCCTCATGCGATTGATCAACTGGTAGATGGCATACAAAACGGCGATCGTTTTCAGACTTTGCTGGGGGTTACCGGTTCGGGTAAAACATTTACAGTAGCCAATGTAATCGAAAAAGTACAACGGCCAACACTGGTGCTAAGTCACAACAAAACTCTGGCTGCCCAGCTGTATAGTGAGATGAAGCAGTTTTTCCCGAATAATGCAGTGGAATACTTTGTTTCGTATTACGATTATTACCAGCCTGAAGCCTACCTTCCAACCACCGATACATACATCGAGAAGGATTTATCCATTAATCAGGACATTGAAAAACTGCGTTTGAGCGCCACTTCCGCCTTGCTTTCCGGCAGGCGGGATGTGATAGTGGTATCTTCCGTTTCGTGTTTGTACGGTATCGGAAACCCGGAGGATTTTCATGCGAACGTTACTAAAATTAAGGTAGGCGAGAAGGTGGTGAGAAATGCGATGCTTTATCAGTTGGTAGAAGCGCTGTATTCCAGAACAGAAGCCGAATTTCAACGAGGAAATTTCAGGGTAAAAGGAGATACAGTAGATGTATTTCCTGCATATGCCGATGTGGCGTACCGGATAACATTCTGGGGAGAAGAAATTGAAGAGATCAGTAGTTTTGATCCGGAGAACGGTTTAACAATTGAACGGTTGGATGAAGTAACAATCTATCCGGCTAACATTTTTGTGACTACAAAAGACAGGATGAAATCAGCCATTCATCAAATTCAGGACGACCTGGTTAAACAGGTTGAATTCTTTCAGGAAATTGGTAAACCGCTGGAAGCCAAAAGAATTCTGGAACGTACTGAATACGACATGGAAATGATGCGGGAGCTGGGATATTGTCCGGGCATAGAAAACTATTCGCGTTATTTTGATGGTCGGTCTGCCGGAACACGGCCTTTCTGTTTGCTGGATTATTTCCCTGATGATTTTCTAACAGTTATTGATGAAAGCCACGTAACCATTCCGCAGATTCGTGCGATGTATGGTGGTGACAACTCCCGGAAAGTGAACCTGGTGGAATATGGTTTTCGTTTGCCCGCTGCAATAGATAACCGGCCCTTAAAATTTGAAGAGTTTGAAAACCTGGTGAACCAGGTTATTTATGTGAGTGCTACTCCGGCTGATTATGAACTGGCCCGATGTGAAGGAGTGGTGGTAGAACAGGTCATTCGTCCGACTGGTTTGCTTGATCCGGTGATTGATGTGCGACCCAGCACCAACCAGATTGATGACCTGATGCACGAAATCAGTCTTCGGATTGAAAGAGGCGAGCGGGTACTGGTTACAACGCTTACGAAACGAATGGCGGAAGAATTGTCGAAATACCTGCTGAACATGGGAGTGAAAGCCCGTTATATCCATTCTGATGTGGATACCATGGAACGGATAGAATTGATGGAGCAGTTGCGAAAAGGTGAATTTGATGTGTTGGTTGGAATCAACCTGTTACGGGAAGGACTTGACCTTCCGGAGGTTTCTCTGGTGGCTATTTTAGATGCCGATAAAGAGGGATTCCTTCGTTCAGAACGATCGTTGACGCAAACAGCAGGTCGTGCTGCCCGAAACCTGAATGGAATGGTAATTATGTACGCTGATAAGATTACGGATTCAATGAAAAAAACGATTGAATCTACTAATTACAGGCGCGAAAAGCAGCTTAAATACAACGAGGATAACCAAATTACACCTCAGCAGATTGTTAAACCTACACGCGAAATCATTGGCTACAAATACCGCAGCGACAAGCAGGAACAATACGATGGTGGAATGGGACAACCCGATATTGCAGCCGACCCTGTAGTTCAGTATATGAGCATTGACGGTTTGGAAAAAGCCATTGAAAAAACACAGAAACAGATGAAGGCAGCAGCCAAAGAACTCGACTTTATTGAAGCTGCGCGTTTGCGCGACGAAATGTTTGCCTTACAAGCTATTCTTCAGGAGCGTAAGCAAGAATCTCAAAAATAATTCTGCGTTTTGCAATAGAATTCAATCTTCGTTTACACATTTAAATTGTATACAATGGCAATTTTATGCTGGTACAAAAATTTCCTAAATTTGATAGAAAGTGTAATTTTGCCGCAAATTTGAAGGGATGGAGTTTTCATTTTCAAACTTGATAGCACAAATAAAAGAGCTGCTTTTAACACCAAATGAGTTTTGGAAAAATAAGAAGGAAGTGGTATCGGAAAGCAAGACTTTGTGGTTGACTTTTCTGTTACCCATTATGTTGGCGGTTGCTGTTGCAGTGTTCATGGGTGAGTTTTTTCAACGTACTGATTTTTTTATTGAGTATCCTCTGTTAAAGGCTTTGAGGGAAATTGTGTTGTTTACCTTAACCTATTTTCTTGGAGTTACCATAACCAACGAATTGATGAAGTCGTTTGGTGCAGAAAAAAACATTGATATTGCAAGAAAACTGGTGGTTTATTCAATGACACCGCTGGTGTTGGTTTCTATTGTTACAGGTCTTTTCCCGTTTTTATATGTTCTTGACATTGTAGGTTTATATAGTTTTTACCTGTTTTGGTTAGGTGCAAAAGAAATGCTTAGCTTTCCGGATAACAAGGAAAACAGTTACGTTCTGATCACCATTGTTGCCAACTTTTTTGTGTTTAGCTTTTTGAGTGTTTTTCTTTCCAAACTTCTAAACGCATATTATTAGAAATTATAATTTGAGATGGCTCACCCGCAGCAAAATATCAGTATTAAAAATCGCAAGGCAACGTTCGAATATGAGTTAATTGAACGCTTTGTTGCTGGTATGACATTACTGGGTACCGAAATAAAATCCATCCGAAACGGGAAAGTAAGTTTGGTTGATTCGTATTGCCAGTTTTTTGGGAATGAGTTGTATGTAAAAAATCTTCATATTGCCGAATACGAACTCGGAACCTGCAACAATCACATTGCCAAACGTGATCGTAAACTTCTTCTTAATCGCAAGGAACTCGATAAGCTGGCCAAGAAAGTAAAAGAGTCCGGGTTTACCATTGTTCCTTTAAAACTGTTTGTGAACGACCGGGGACTGGCCAAACTCGAAATTGCGCTGGCACGTGGTAAAAAAACGTACGACAAACGCGAGACCTTAAAAACCAAAGATGCCAAACGCGACATCGATCGGATGATGAGATTCTAGTTTGTCCGTTCCGAAATCCTGGCTTAGAGTGTGTAACTCAACCCTACATTCCATCTGAATCCCGGCACGTCAGAAATATTTGTTGATATGGCTTGTGTTGCTTGCCAGTAAAACGTAAGTGGAAATTTGTCGGTAGCGAGCGAAAAAGTAGGTGAAAAGAAAAGTCCGTCGTTTTCGCCATCGTAATTGATGTAAAAAAACATCAGGTTTGCCGACCAGCTAAAATCGTCTCCAATACGCATGTTCGACCGGTTGTAAATCAGATCAAAAAAGTGTCCGCTGATGCTGCCTTTTTCCAACCCGTTATCGTTCCAGTAATCTACAATAATGGATGAACGTTTGCTTATTGAAGTGGTTCCGGTTAAAGAAAGCGCCAGGTAACGTTCACCTTTCAGAATATCTTCTTCAACAGTATGGTAATTGGTCAGAAATGTGCTGAAGTTAATCCCTGTCTTTAATTCAAATTTTGCTTGCTCAACTATGCGATAATGAAACCAATTATCAATGTACCAGGGTTTCATATCAAGAGCGTAAGCCAAAGTAGGGCTGTAACTGAAGCGCCCGAGTTTAAAGCTTGCCGATGCAATTAAAGCCGGCTTATCGAGTGAGAAAGCCGGAATAGGAGCAATCCCGTTGCTGTTCAGGCTGAAGCTGACACCGCTTTCAAGTTTGTTTTTGGTTTCCTGCGAAAAGCCAATAAAAGGTAGAATGAGAAAGAAAAGAAGAGTCAGGTTTTTCATGTTTAATTAGATTAGTATCAGATAAAAATAATCAATTGAATATTGTTTGGTATCAATAAACTCAAAATTCGAAGTCTAAAACGAAGTACGTTAAAAGTATGAAGAAACTTAAAAAAACCAGCTCAGGTTTTAATTCTGAGCTGGTCATGAAATATAACTAACTATTCGCTTAGCCATTAATTAGCTGAAACAATAAATCTACACATTGGGGGAACGCAAAAATCCTTGAAACGAGATTTTTAATCAATAATCCTACTTGTTCAATAGAAATTTTCTTTTCTTTTATTACGTCCTTATTTAATTCGTGAAAGATTTAATTGGGTACAATTCAATGTATACAGAATTAATACCATTTTAAAAATTAGACTGTAGGATTGTCTTAATAAAGCTGAACAAAAAAATATTTCTCATATTCTTCTCTGTTTCCATCGCCAACTCCTATATAAAACTCATTGCCTTTATACACAAAATATCTATTTTCCATTATTTTCTCTTTTGTTTCCACGGTATATTTATATAGACTCAATTCATCGCGAGCTTTAATAAATTCCATAAATACCTCTTTCTGTAACTTATCTATATATATAGGTAATTTCTTAAAAATCTGATCACCTGTACAATATAATAATACCTCGTCTTGTGGTAAAACTTTTTTTTCACCACTCTCCAATACAATCTTTAAATTGCTCTCTTGAAGGCTTATTTTTTTACAATTGACTTGTTCATCCAAAGTTTTTACCCACTTTGTTGATTGTGCACTTGCCCCAAAGGTTAAAAAGAGACCAGGCACGATTAAAAGAGATACTAATTTTTTCATGATTTTTCCTCCTGATTTTTTTGATTTAAGCTGGTGTTAAATTAGTGTCTCTTTAAACAGGAATCTATTACTATTAGCTCAAATTTTTGTTCTAATGACTCACCGTTTGGTTATGCTTTAAATACCAGTATTAAAAGTGGAGAAATACAAAATTTTTGATATCACTTCCTAGGGTTACCCTATCCTTTTTATTAAATTTACGGTAAATGCATTTAGCTTTAGTTAAAGCCGATGAACCGAACTTTACTATTACTATTTCTGCTGATTTCATTTAATATCCAGGCCCAGGATTCCGAAATTCAATTTGATCGCCTTTCTTTTCGGGACGGCCTTTTAGACCATTCTATCAATTGCATTATAAAAGATCATAACGGATTTATTTGGATTGGAGGAGTAACCGGACTTTACAAATACGACGGCTATGATTTTACAAATTATCAATATCAACCGGGCGACGGCAAGAATCAATACTTTAAGGAAGTATACCGAATAAAGGAAGACCGTTTTGGATTACTTTGGATTTTGTCTGAAAATGGGATTATTATTTTTGATCCCGTCAAAGGTAGATTCAGTAAATTATTCACTTATTCGGATGAAAAGAAATCAGATATTTATAATTACCGGCCTGATATTTTAATTGATTCCGATCAAAATATTTGGGCAACGTTTAGAAAAGGAATTATTCAGATAACTTATGATAGTAAAGTGGACGATTTTCTGAACCTGGATAATCCAACAGAAGGCATTAAAAAGAAGTATTTTCATTCACAATATTTGGAGTTACCGTTCTCAGACACTACTCAACATAATTTGGTTACAAAGATATTTGAGGACAAAAACCACAATCTTCTTATTGGAGCGACAACAGAACTTTTTTATCTGATTAAAAGCCAAAACAAGATTATTCGGCTAACAACCAATGATGAAATAAATGGAGGTAGTTTTAGTTATGTAAGATCCATCATTCAGGACGATGATAACTCTTACCTCATTGCAGCAAGTGATTTTTTATATCATCTGAAAGGATTGAATTCAGAGGTGAACAAATCACTGGATGTTTTTTCTATGATTACAAGATACAGAATAAGTCAGGATGAAAAACCTATTTCACTGTTTGTTACCAGTAATCAGGATCTTTTGGTGGGAACCTCGAACGACATATTTAAGTTGATAAAACAGGATAATACAAATGGCATTATTTTCGAAAAGTTGGGTACCGAGGAAAATGATCCTGAATTTTATGGTTATACAAAAACAATTCGCGATTTCTTTGAAGACAATTCAGGAGTTATATGGGTAGTACAAGATTATTATGGAGTAACCAGATTTAATTTAAGAGGCACAACATTCAATTCATATAGAAACCTGATAATCAAAAATTTTAAAAGCACAGATATTAATCCAATTTATAAGGATAAATATCAAAATCTGTGGATTGGAACTTATGGAGGTGGCCTCTATAAAATTGAGAATGGCAGTTCCAAAGTCAGGCAATATGATATGTACGGTCAAAAAAACAACATACTTTGTATCTCTGAGCTTTTTGATGGTTTGTTCTGGATTGGGACGGATAAAGGGTTGGTTGAATTTAATGCATCTTCAGGTAAATCGACAGAGCCTTCAGCCTCTGCTTTGAGATTTATAAATCAGAACAATACTTTTATCTATGATATATTGAAAGATAATGATCAGATTTATTTTGCTTCCAGTAACGGAGTATTAATATTTGACACACAACTGAATTCGCTTTTTCATTATCCATCGGTTAGAAATGACACTGTTTTTGATAGTAAATTCATAGCCATTTCATTATCCAGGATGAAAAGAGGTGGAATACTGGCTGGCATTGATTTGTATGGAATTTACAACATTATATTTGAGAATTCAAAATTGGTATATTCCCAAATTACAGATAATCAGTCATTGATAGATAACGGCATCGACCTCGGAGAAAGACATCGTTTATTCGAAGACAGTGATGGAATGATCTGGATCGTCGACTATTCAGGTTTGCATAGTTTAAATGCCCAAACGTCAGAAATTAAAAACTATAGGTTGTTTGACAAAATCGATTTTCCGGTTGCCTGGTCAATAATTGAAGACAAACATAAAAATTTGTGGATTGGGACTCAGTTCGGATTGTGTTGTTTTAATAAAGTTACCGAGAAAGTCAAAGTTTATGACCAGGGGAATGGTTTACCTATCACAATCCACGGATTGAATTCAGTGTTTAAAGATAATAGCGGGAGATTTTATTTTGGAGGTATTGGTGGATTTTATGATTTCCAGCCTGACAGTATGAAGGTTAATAGTGTTGTTCCGCCGGTTGTTATAACCGATGTTCTTCTTTCTGGTAAATCGTTAAAAGATGATACTATTCAAAATATAAGATTAACATCAGATATTCCTTATTTAAAATCAATTAAACTGAAGTACAATCAGAATGATTTGACTTTTAAATTTTCAGTTCTTAATTACAATCAACCAGATAAGAACGAATATTCTTACAAACTTGAAGGATTTCAGGATAATTGGGTAAAAACACTAGCGAATAATAGACAGGCTGCCTATTTAAAATTAAAACCTGGTCATTATGTATTTCAGGTGAAAGGTTCTAACAACGATGGAATTTGGAACGAAGAAGGCGCTTCTTTGCAAGTAATTATTCAAAAACCCTGGTGGACAACAAATGCCGCTTTCTCTGTTTATATAATTTTTCTCGCCTTTGGAATTATAGGGACTTTCAGGTGGCGTTTGCGTCGTCTGAGAAGAGAGAAAAAAGAACTTGAGAAAATGGTTCGTTTACGAACGAAGGAAATTACAGCACAAAGCAAAAAAATTTCGGATCAAAATGATTTACTCGAAATTCAGAATAAGAAAATCAGGGAAGAAGAAGAACTAAAAAGCCGACTTTTTCTAAATATCTCGCACGAATTCAGAACCCCACTGACACTAATAAAAAGTCCGGTAGAGGAATTGTTGAGAGAGAAGCACCTTGATGAAAACGATAGGAATGCCTTGGATTTAGTTAACAGGAATGCCCAACGACTTTTGAATCTAGTGAATCAGTTGCTCGATATTTCCAAGTTTGAAGGAAATAAAATGAATCTTGAAATCAGTGAAAATGATGTAATGCTACATTTAAACTATGTTACAGGATTATTTATTTCTGTAGCAGAAGTTAAAAAGATTGAGTTCAAACGTTTTATTGACGACACCAAATTGATCACATGGTTTGATAAGGATAAATTAGAAAAGATTATTACCAATCTGTTATCAAATGCCTTTAAGTTTACTCCCATTGGAGGCAAAATTTATTTTGAAGCAAAATATATTCAAAACACAGATTCCGGTTTCCCATTGATTCTTGAAACATCAGTAACAGACAACGGACCCGGGATACCAGAAAGTAGTTGTGAAAAAATATTTGACCGTTTCTACCAGGTTGAACAAACTTCAAAAACAGAGATTACTCCGGGTACTGGGTTAGGCTTATCACTTTCAAGAGAACTGGCAAGACTAATGCATGGTGAAATAACCGTTCAAAGCATCCTGCACAAAGGAAGTACATTTACAGTAAGAATTCCTTTGGGCAAGGAACATTTAGAGGAAGAAGAATATTTTGTTTGCGAAAACAACGCAACTGATAATACGAAGATTATTGAAAATATTGATCCGCAAATTTTTGTCACACAAAACGTTGAAAAAGATTCAAAAAATGAAGGAGGAGCGAACCCAATTATTCTTATAGTGGATGATAACGGCGATCTTCGGCAAATGCTATCCGATAATCTGAAGTCTGTCTACAAAACAAATGTGGCTTCAGACGGAGATGCCGGGATGAAAAAAGCATTAAAACTTGTACCTGATTTAATCATTACGGATTTAATGATGCCTAAAATGGATGGCGTAGAATTTTGCAAAAAACTGAAAGAAAATGAAATTACCAGTCATATTCCTGTCATAATGCTGACGTCAAAAGCTTCGGTTCAGGATAAAATCAGCGGTTTTCAAATTGGAGCTGATGATTATATACCTAAACCTTTTGATTTTTCGGAACTGAAAGCGAGAATTGCCAATCTTCTCGAACAGCGAATAAAATTGAAAAAGCAATTCGGCAAAACAATTTCACTGGATCCAAGTGATATTGCCATTACTTCGGCAGATGAAATCTTTTTAAAAAAAGCGATTGGGATAATAGAAGAATATTTAAAGGATGAAAGTTTTGATTTAGTTAAGTTTAGGGAACAGATGAACCTTACACGAAGTACTCTTTCCCGTAAATTGAATGCTCTCACTGGTCAGTCTCCAACTGAATTTATTAGAACCATTCGCCTGAAAAGAGCAGCCCAGCTCATTAAACAAAATTTTGGGAATGTAACTGAGGTTGCTTTTGAGGTTGGATTTAATGATGTTTCCTATTTTAATAAGTCCTTTAAAAAGTGTTTTGGTTTGTCGCCCAGTGAATATATTCAAAGTGAAAATACGGAAGATTTACATAAATAAAATCATTTTCACAAACGTCCCTATTTAACCATTAAATTAGAAGTAAGATCCCCCAAAAAGCTGGCACAGCACTTAAGTTTCTGCACTAGCTTTAAAAATAAAACTAAACTATTCGCTAGCGAACCGCCAAACAGATTATCTCCGTAATGATATAACAGAGATAAGTTATCATCATGTTTTAATTGATTTTCCTTGCCGGCCGGTAAAAGTCCTCTTCCTTTAAATTACACTTTTTAGCTATGTACTTGCAGTAATCCAGTCGTCCGGTTTTTTCGTTTCTTGTGTCAGAACCGAATGTAAATTTCAGACCTTGCTCCTTAGCCATATTGATGAATTGCTCATGAGGTGTATGGGCTAAATCATTTATCTCGAATGCGATATTCCTCTTTTTAGCAGCACTGATAATCTTTTGCATCCTTTCTTCCGTCCACAATGTATAATAATCGCGTGCAATGCAAACCGGCAGGAACAATGGCCAGCCAAATATATTCAGTAGTTCAGAGGATTCGAGTATCTTCATCGTGTGCTCCATGTAGGCTTCCATGAATTTTTCAGTATCATCCACGTAGGTATCAAAACTCCAGATTCGCATGGGATCGCCGTAACTATTCCCCGCTTCAAAAGTTTGAGGATCCATCAGAACATAATCCAGTTTAGACAGTGCTTCTTTTGAGAAATTCTCCGACCATCCGGGGGTTGTCGGTTGCAGTCCAATGTACACCGGATATTGTCTCAGGTTATTGATATACTTCATAAGGCTGGCATCATCGGCAATATCCCTTCCAGGGTGCTCCACAATTCCAAACTGAATGTTCTTTTGCTTACCAATTTCGATAATTTTTTCAATGGAAAACTGTGGTGTAGTATGCACATGCATATCCACTAATCCGAAATCGTATTGATCTGATGTAAAACTTTTTGCCAGAAGTGGTGATGTCATAATCATACCACCTGCGATACCTGTGTTTCTGATAAATTGACGTCTTTTCATTGTTAAAAATTTTATTAGATTTAGTCTATTAGGTTGAAATCCAGTAACTCAGTTTAACCATAAAAATATTCTTAGGGTGCAGATCAAACATTTTATTAAATCCGTTTTTGAATGAGAAAGATCCTGCAGGATCATAATTTGTTCGATCCTGTGACCAAACAAGATAGAGTGTAGACCCAGCCCGGTACTCCCAGCGAAATACCAGGTTGCTCCTGAATTGTTGAAAATTGAAACTGGGATTGTAAATGGAATAGTCAGCCGCTCCATCCTGGTTCTCATCAAAATAGTACGTATTATCCTGAATATCGGGAACCATGATTGTATAACGCTTAAAATAGTCTGAATTCTGTGGATCAGTCACCCGTTTGAAATCGATATATTTTCCTATTGAAACAAAGGGACTTCCATAGTACTGAATGGTCATTTCAGGCGTGATGGCCAAATCCATTCTAAATGTAAATCCCAGGTTACGATTGTCAATGGTCCCCATCAGGTAGCTGGTTGTTCCATCCTGCTTTTGAATTTGCTGAATGTATTGCAGTTCATCCTTTGTCTTCTGTAAAAGCGGCTGAAATGAAAATCGAAGGTTAGAGAGTGCTCTCACGTTCAATTCTGTATTAATCATCATGCTTTGTGATTCACCGGTCAGGTGTGTCGCCCAGTTTCCCATCACTGAAAATGAGATATTTTTTGCCCGGTTGGTACTTAACATGAAATTGGTTACAAATTGGTCGGGAAGTTTCATCGACGGACCACCCCTTAATATGCGTTCGTCGTTGATCTTCCATTTATATTGTCCACTTAGTATCGTCATCCAACTATTCATGAATTCAATATGAGTAGATAAAAGCGCCTGAGAATAGAGACCTTCACCACTGCTGTTCCATGCATTTTGTTGCTCGGTATTGATCTCGAAGTTTTTAAAAATGCCTTTGTTTTCTGTTTCAATATACGACACAGAAGTGTTATTTTTCAGAAGATTGGCCAGCATCATGTAACCAAGGTCATTTAATTCAAGGCCGGGCGAACGATAGTTAATCTCTTCGTTATAACGCCAGTGTCCCTTGCTCCACTTTCCTGCTTTTACGGAAGCCCCGATCCCATTCAACTTCGTCTGGTTTGGATCGTATTCAACGCCTGAGTTATCGGGTCGCTGATAGTAACGGGCAGAAGACATTTGCAGTCTTTGGATTGCTTCTTTATCGCCGTTAATATTACTCCCGATCAGTTTGCTTTCGAGAAAGTATTTTCTGTCCTTCCAGTATCGCGTAAAATCGGCTCCGAAAGTCAATGCGTTGTTTGAAAGAAAATGCAGGTGTTCGTTTTTGATTGAGCGGTGAGTGTGTGTCAGAATACCCCCGATCAGCGTATTGCCGCGATCGTATTCCTGCTGAAAGCGACCGATAAAATAATTTGAAAGCGGTTCTACAATCTGGCTGAATTCCTCCCCATTATCATAAATCTCTGCATATTCCTTGGTTGTAACCGACTCAATAATACCAAAAGACAATCCGTTGGATGTTTTTCCTGACAACTTCATCGCACCTGCGATGGTGGTGTTTTCAGGCATTTCCATCATTGAATATCCCGGATTATAAGAAGGAGCATGACCAACTCTGCGGGTATAAAACAACTTATCTTCATCGAAGGTGAAATCCATAATGCTTTTACCTTCAACAAAAAACGGCCTTTTTTCTTCGAAGTAGGTTTCGAAGGCAGTCAGGTTCATTACCGATGGGTCAGCTTCCACCTGGCCAAAATCAGGGTTGATAGTTGCATACAAAGTGGTGTTATTCGAAATCCCAATTCGTGCATCCACACCACCCTGTCCTTTGAAATCGGGGTTGGAAGTAAACGGATTACCATCTATCTTTTCCATGGTTGTGAGTTTCGAAGAAAGATAGGGTGCTACTTCAAACCGTCTGTTTTTTTTAAGACCTTCCAATCCGTGAAGTTCGCCAAAAGTATAAACAGCCCCGGTTCCGTCGTTGGCAACCAGGTTCCATTGACTTTCTTCGTGCAAGCGCTCAACCAAACGCCACGAATCCAAACCCCAAACCTGGTTTTCTTTTGGGCTGTATCGTAACTGACTCAGTGGTATTTTAAATTCTGCCGTCCAGGCCGAGTCTTCATATGCTACTTTTCCGTACCAAACAGCATCCCAGTTCATATCCCAGCCATCATTTTCCACCCATACATCGAGTTTCTGCCCTGCAGAGGTTAGGTCAAACTCAAAAGCAGTGCGATGATCAAAATAAGAGTCAAAATGCAGACCTACAAGGTCACCTGAAAATTGATCTCTTCTGTCGAGTTTTCGGCTGATTTTTGACATGTCGTCGTATGCACGGATTCCGGCATAGATATTTTTATCGTCATAAAAAATCTTTAACTCTGTTTTGTAAGTCGGCCTCGCTCCGTATGTAGGTGTGAATTGTGTGTAATCACTTTCCCATTTTCCAACTGCCCAGCAACTGTCTGTTAACCTGCCATCGATTACAGGAGGCTCATCTATTCGCTGCGTTTGTAATACCCGCTTAGGTCTTGCCAGGGTATCCTGTTCACTTGCTGTGTTCTTTTCCAAATAAAAGTCTTCAGAAAAAGTTTTGGCATGTGCGTTCATACCTGTCATAAAAATTAACAGGATAAAAAAGGATACAGGTTTCAATATGCGAATAATCATATCCGGATTATTCCGCTGATTTTTTCAGAAAGCGATTGGTAAGCCATTTCCTCACCGGAACGTCATACAATTTAAATGAGATCCAGGCCAGTGCGATGCTTGAGAAGAATACAAGCAGCATGGCCGGTAGCGCCTTTGTAATTGAGAAAGCCTGATTTTTTGCCATCCAGGCCATAAAGGTATAAATGATTGGGTAGTGGATGATATAAATAGGATAAGAAATATCACCTAAAAACCTACACAATTTCGATGCAAATTTACCGCTTAACTCACCACTTGCCCCAACATATACGATGAGTGGGAACATTAGAATTACCGTAAATGCTACATAAAGTCCGTTTTTCCAAACCTGTTCTTCGTTACCAAGATGTGGCACGGATAGAACGATGACCAAAAGCAGACTGCTCCAGAAAAATGCATTTCTAATATTTCCGGGCTTAACAATTCTGGAAAGCAGTAATCCGGCCAAAAACGGATACATCAGGCGGGTAAAACCAATACCTAGCTGTGTAGGATTTACTGACCATCCACCTATAATGTGGCCCCGTGTAACTGAAAGATGAATCAGAAATGCCCCGGCAATGAAAACAAGAACGGCCAGAATTTTATTGGGTAATTTACGGATAAAAAGCGCATATAAAATGTTTGCAATGTATTCATAAAAAAGTGACCATGCCGGCCCGTTTAACGGATGCATTTCGCCCCAGCCACGAATATCCAGTGATTTTCCGACCGGGAAGAGAGTGAATCCAATGATCATCACCAGCAACATTTTCCAAACTGGCGTGTTAGAGATAGCAGGGAAAAAGAACGAATCCTGAAAGTAAAATAAAATTGCCCCTATTATCATTCCAACAATAATCATTGGGTGAAGACGGATCAGACGGCGCTTAAAAAAGTCTTTTAAACTCATTTTATTCCATCTGTCATCGTATGCATAACCTATCACAAAACCGGAAAGGACATAAAAAAAATCAACCGCCAGGTAACCGTGGTTAATTATTTGCTCCGAATGCTTGCCCATAGCAAATGTTTCCAGAAGATGGAATAGCACAACCATTACGGCAGCCACACCACGTAATCCGTCAAGGATTAAATAATGCTTTTTCGTGTCCTTAAAACTTGTGGAAGAAATAGAATTCATAAATACAGGTTTAATAAATATTTGCCAAAAATACATGTAACGCCAAGCATGAAATTGTTGTTTTTTCTATAATTGTTGTCATATATTTGCATAATTGAAGGAAAATGAAACAACTTAAACTTGAAAATCCAAAATATTTCGATAGCATTAATACCTCAAGTAAGTCGTTCTTTTTTGATCATGTTCATATTTCCTGGGATGAACAAATTACCATACATCAGAGTAATGACTGGGAATTGTCCTACATAATCACCGGCAGTGGTACCCGGGTTATCGGTAATTCAATGCAAACCTTTACAAAGGGTGAAATAATACTTATACCTCCCAAATTACCGCATGGCTGGTATTTCGATGAATATGATCACGACGATGAAGGAAAGATAGAAAATATTACTATTATCTTTCCAAAATCACTTCTGGACCAATTGACTTCTACCTTTCCGGAAACAAGATTTTACATAGAGCAGATCAGAAAAATTGATGAAGGAATCAGTTTTGAAGGTGAAACATTAAAGAATTTACAAAAAATAATGTCCAACATGTCGCTTCAAAACGATATTGAACAACTTTCATCACTGCTACAGATATTTTGCAACATTGCCTCATCGGATCAGAACCGTGTAGTCGGGTCATTCGAAAAACAAACAAAGGCAAATTTGAAAATTCGTGAAGTATGGCGTTATATGATTACCAATTATCAGCGCAACATTTCGTTGGATGAAGTATCAAAATACATAGGTATGAACCGCTCGTCGTTCTGTTCATTTTATAAACGAGAGAAAGGAAAAACTTTTTTTACGGATTTAAACGAGTACCGCATTGACTGTTCGTGCATGATGTTACTTGAAACAAATATGCCGATTGCCGATATTTGCTATGCCGTAGGATTTAATGATGTGCCTCACTTTAACCGCACTTTTAAAAAGATAAAAGGAGAAACGCCAAATTCATACAAATTAAAAAACAAAAAGTGATTTTCGCTGAATCTCCACGATTCGAAAAGCTGATCACTGAATTCAATAGATTTTATCGTTTCAATGACAGGTAATAGTAAAGTTTTTATTTTTGCGATTGATTTACATCTTATGGATAATTCAACTGTTTTGATTCTACTTTAAATTATAGAGATGATAAGTAAACCACGTTTATTTCAACGCGCAAATTTTGCACGATTAACTTTTATAGTTCTCTTTATATTTACTTCAATGTACGCAGGTGCCTGGGGAAAAACAGGACATCGTGCCATTGCAGAAATAGCCTACCAGCACCTCGAGAAATCTACAAAGAAAAACATCGAGAAATTACTTGGCGACAGCTATCTTCCACTCTATGCAACGTATGCCGACGACATTCGTTCGGATCGCGAAAATCCATACAGAAATCTTCCCCATTATGTGAACATGGATTTTGACGAAAACTACGAAGCAGCTTCCAAGAACGAGAGTGGCGATCTGGTTACTGTCTTTAACGAAATAATTTCGAAGTTGAAAGATACGGAATGCACTAAAGAAGATAAGGTGATTGTTCTTAAATTAATTATTCACCTGGTGGCCGATGCTCATCAACCCATGCATGTTGGTTTAGCCGAAGATTTAGGTGGAAACAAAGTGGAGGTAACCTGGTTTGGTGAGAAAACGAACTTGCATTACCTCTGGGACGAGGATATGATTGACTACAGCCGATTGAGTTATACCGAA
>DAOPJR010000077.1:0-3593 GCA_035399765.1 Draconibacterium sp.
GTTGCGATACGATTCTCGGGAGACTCGGGAGATGGAATGCAGCTCACCGGAACCTTATTTTCTGATGCCACAGCGCTTTTAGGAAATGATATTTCTACATTCCCGGACTATCCGTCTGAAATTCGTGCACCCCAGGGAACTGTTGGTGGTGTATCAGGTTTTCAGGTTCAATTCGGACACAAAATGATCAATACGCCGGGAGACTACGCACATGTATTGGTCGCTATGAACCCGGCAGCCGTTAAGGCAAATGCCCGCTTTATGAAACCTGGGGCTACTATTATTTACGATGTGGATGCCTTTAATGAAAAGAACCTAAGAAAAGCTAATTTTGCTACCGATGATGTTTTTGCTGAACTTGGATTGGAAGATTATTCTAAAATTCCTGTTCCAATTTCATCACTTACGCAGGAAGGGTTAAAGGAATTTGGACTCGATAATAAATCGGTACTGAGAAGTAAAAATATGTTTGCGCTGGGTCTGGTTTGCTGGATGTTTAACCGTCCGCTGGATTACGTGGAAGAGTTTATTCGTGGCAAATTCAAGAAAAAACCGGTAGTTGTTGATTCAAATATTAAAGTACTGCACGACGGGTACAACTACGGTATGAACATGCAGCACATGACTCCGACTTACCTGGTTCATCCGGCGGAGATTGAAAACGGAACTTACAGAAATATTAACGGTAATCAGGCAACCGCATGGGGTTTGTTGGCTGCAGCTGAAAAATCGGGACTGCAGTTGTTCCTTGGTTCTTACCCAATCACCCCGGCAACTGATATTCTTTCTGCATTATCGCAAAGAAAAGATTTGGGAGTGAAGACATTTCAGGCTGAAGACGAAATTGCAGGGATTACTTCTGCCATCGGTGCTGCTTTTGCTGGAAGCCTGGCTGTAACCACTACTTCTGGTCCGGGCTTGGCCCTGAAGTCGGAGGCAATAGGGTTGGCCGTAATGGCTGAGTTGCCGTTGGTAATAGTTAATGTACAGCGTGGTGGCCCATCAACCGGCTTGCCTACCAAAACTGAACAATCAGATTTGTTGCAGGCCTTGTATGGCAGAAACGGCGAGAGTCCGGTAGTTATTCTTGCTGCCAGTACTCCATCCGACTGCTTTTACTATGCTTTCATGGCTTCTAAAATTGCGTTGGAACGGATGGTTCCGGTAATTTTGTTAACTGATGGTTTCCTTGGTAATGGAAGCGAACCATGGAAAATTCCGACAATGGCGGAACTTCCAACTATCACTCCAAGAATTGCCAAAGATCCTGAAACCTTTAAACCTTATCAGCGTGACGAAGCAACACTTTCACGTGAGTGGGCTTTCCCCGGAATGCCTGGTTTTGAGCACCGTATTGGAGGTTTGGAAAAGAATATAGTTGGTACAGTTAATCACGATCCTGAAAATCACCAGGTAAATACCGAAATCCGTGAAGGAAAAGTACAGCGTGTTGCCGACCTTGTGCCTGATTTGGAAACCTGTGGAGATAATGACGGTGAAGTTTTGGTTGTTGGATGGGGTGGAACATACGGACACCTGATAAGTACAGTTCGCGAACTTCGCAAGGAAGGTAAAGATGTAAGTTTGGCACATTTTAACTATATCAAGCCACTTCCAAAGAATACACAAGAGGTGTTCAGTAAATTCAAAAAGATCATCGTTTGTGAATTGAATATGGGGCAGTTTGCCGGTTACCTTCGCGACAAGGTTCCGGGATTTACTTACTACCAGGCTAACAAGGTAAAAGGTTTGCCATTTACAGTAAGTGAACTAAAAGAAAGTATCAACAAATTGCTGGAGGACTAAACAATGACTGAAATAAAATACACGATAAAAGATTTTAAGAGCGATAACGAAGTACGTTGGTGCGCCGGTTGTGGCGACTATGCCATTTTAAATGCTGTTCAACGTACCATGGCTGACATGGGAATTCCGAAAGAGAAATTTGCAGTAATTTCGGGTATTGGCTGTTCTTCGCGTTTTCCGTATTATATGAATACATACGGTTTTCATACCATTCACGGGCGTGCAGCTGCTATTGCCTCAGGCGTAAAAGCGGCCAATCCCGAACTGAGTGTTTGGGTGATGACTGGTGACGGCGATGCCATGGCGATTGGTGGAAATCACTTTATTCATGTGATTCGCCGCAATATCGATCTGAACATGATTGTATTCAACAACCGGATTTATGGTCTGACGAAAGGCCAGTATTCTCCTACTTCAGATCGTGGTTTTGTAAGTAAAACTTCGCCTTTCGGTACAGTAGAAGATCCTTTTGTGCCGGGTCAGCTAGTGATCGGTGCACGTGGTTCTTTCTTTGCACGTTCCATCGATGGTAACCTGAAATTGAGCCAGTCAGTTTTCGAACTGGCTGAAAAACACAGAGGAACATCGGTAGTAGAAGTGCTTCAAAACTGTGTAATTTTTAATAACGGAATTCATAACGAAATCACTGATCCGAATTTTCGTGCTGATCGTCAGTTAATCTTGGAACATGGCAAGCCGATGTTGTTTGGTGAGAACAATGAAAAAGGATTGATCTTCGATAAAGGCAAACTTCGTGTAGTAGTAATAGGTGAAAATGGCGTTACTGAAGATGATATTCTTGTTCACGATGCGACCGAACCTGATCCGACTTTACACATGGCACTGATAAACATGAAACTTCCGGATATGCCGGTTGCTTTTGGTGTGATTCGTAGTGTTCCTGCACCAGTATACGATGTGGAGATGGAAGCTCAGATTAAACAGGTACAGCAAACCCGGAAGATTACATGCGTAGATGAATTGCTTAATTCAGGAAATACCTGGGAAGTAACCGGAAACGATAAAATTTCGGCTCAGAAATGTTCGTAAGATATTTAAAATGAGATAGTAGGTGAGGCTCTGCAATTTGCAGGGCCTTTTTCTTTTTCGTGCTTTGGACTTTGTGTTGCTTTTCAATATTTTTGAGAAAGAACTATACCTGATTTATCATGAAAAGACTTATACTGCTCTTCGTTTTCATTTTTTCTTTGATATTGACTTCTACTTCTCAAACGAACTGGAGAGAAGAACTGGAAAAACAGCTGTCTTTAATGGGGCACCGAAACTGGGTTTTAGTAGTTGATGCAGCCTATCCTTTACAAGTCAAACCAGGTATTCAAACGTTGGTAACCGGTGAAGATCAATTGGATGTTATCAAACAAGTTCTGCAAAAAATTGAGGAGGCTCCACATGTTAGTCCTGATATTTTTCTGGATAAGGAAATTGATTTTGTTTCAGAAAAAGAAGTATCGGATATTGAGAAATATAAGAAACAACTCGATAAACTACTTGATGATCAAACGGTAACCAAATTGTTACACGAACAGCTTTTACAAATTATAGATGAAGCCGGACAAACTTACCAGGTTTTGGTACTTAAAACAAACCAGATGATGCCATACACTTCAGTATTTATACGTCTGGATTGTGGCTACTGGAACGCTGAGCAGGAACAGCAAATGCGTGAAACAATGAAATAGGTGAACCTTGGAAAAGAAAAACAGCATTTTTATTGCGACAAGCCTCGACGGTTACATAGCCGATCGAGATGGAGGAATTGAATGGTT
>DAOPJR010000077.1:3693-16220 GCA_035399765.1 Draconibacterium sp.
TTGCGACAAGCCTCGACGGTTACATAGCCGATCGAGATGGAGGAATTGAATGGTTAGACAAGATTCCGAATCCTGAACAGATTGATATGGGATATCACTCATTCATGAGTTGTATTGATGCACTGATCATGGGCAGAAACACTTTTAAGAAAGTACTCAACTTTGGTATGCCGTGGCCTTACGAAAAACCTGTTTTTGTTTGGAGCAGAACCTTAAAAGAAGTTCCTAACGAATTAGCGGGGAAGGTTGAATTAGTTGCTGGTCAGCCAAAAGAGATTTTGGAACTTTTATATGGTAGAGGTTTAGGTAGAATATACATTGATGGCGGAAAAACAATTCAATCTTTTTTGCAAGACGATCTGATTGATGAAATTACCATTACGAAGATTCCTGTAATTTTAGGTGCTGGCATCCCTCTATTTGGTGAACTATCTCAGATGCAAACTTTTTCATTGGTAAAATCTGAAGTTTTTCTAAATCAGATTGTACAGGATACCTACATTCGAAAACGCTAGAAACGTTTTACTAAATTGATTAATCTCCGTTAATAATTCCCTTTTTGTAGACAGAAAGAGCCCGATCGCGTGCAAATTTATGGTCAACCATCGGCTCAGGATAATTGAATGAGTTGAGTTCAGGAATCCAACGTTTTACATATGTAAAGTCTTTATCGAATTTCTTTTGTTGTTCGGCAGGATTGAAAATCCTGAAATAAGGGGCGGCATCGCAACCTGTTCCGGCCGCCCATTGCCAATTCCCATTATTTGATGAAAGTTCGTAATCAAGTAATTTCTTTGCAAAATAGGCTTCACCCCAGCGCCAGTCAACGAGAAGGTGTTTGCACAGAAAGCTGGCAGCAATCATTCGCACCCGGTTGTGCATGTAACCGGTTTGGTTCAGTTCACGCATGCCGGCATCCACCATCGGATAACCTGTTTCTCCCTTACACCAACGTTCAAAGTCTTTTTCATCGTTTCGCCATTCAATACCATCATATTTTCTACGGAAGTTTTGATGAACCACCTCAGGATAATGAAAAAGAATTTGCATGAAAAATTCCCGCCAGATCAGTTCATTTAAAAAAGTGGGGTATTTCAGGTAGACTTTTAATACAATCTCGCGAATGCTTACCGTTCCAAAACGAAGATGAACACTCAGGTTGCTGGTACCGTTTAACGCAGGAAGATTTCTTAATGCGGTATAATTTTCTAAATGATCTAAAACAAATGGTTTAACAAAGATTGAAGACGGTTCAAACCCTATTTCTTTCAATGCAGGAGAATTGAATGACAGAGATTCAAGGTTTGCGAGTTTTGGCTCACTATTAACAGGCAGTGGATTTTCTTTGAAATATTCCAGCCAACGATTTTTATACGGAGTGAAAACAGTGTAACAGCTTCCGTCAGATTTTACAACTTCATCTTCTTCAAAAATTACCTGGTCCTTAAAACTCTGTACAATTACGTTTTTCGACTCCAGAAGTGCTCTGATTTTAATATCACGATCGATAGCATACGGTTCATAATCTTTATTAAAATACACTTCTTTTAAGTTGTATTCATTTATCATTTCGCCCCATATTTTTACCGGATCACCATATCTAATAAGCAAAGACGAACCAAATTTTTGCAATTCCTGATCCAGTTTTTTTAACTCAGAATGAATAAATGACACCCGGGCATCGTTGCGCGGAAGTTCATCCAGTGTACTGGTATCGAAAATAAACAGCGGGATTACCTTATATTTTCCTTCAAGTGCTTTGACCAGGCCAACATTGTCTTTTAACCTTAAATCGCGCCGGAACCAGAAGATCGAATTCATATTTTAATTCTTTACCAACACGTAAGCATTCAACGAAATAGCAACAAACAACCATATGAAGTAAGGAAGAATAAAAAGCGATTTTATTCCCATACTTTTAAATTGGCTGAAAAGGAACCACCCTACAACTATAGTAAGTAAGATGATAACAATAAGCGCGGTTAACACCACTTGATAACGAAAAAAGAGTGGTGACCATGCTACATTCAGTATCCATTGAATAACAAACAAATAAATCAGAAGATTTCTGTCTTCGGTTAATTTCAACGAAAAAGCCATGTAAAGAGTGAAAAACAACATAATGGTTGACCAGGCAAAACCGAACACCCAGCCGGGCGGTGTCCAGGGGGCTTTATTTAAATTGAGGTACCAATCGGAGTTTGGTCCGTTGTTCATTAAAAAGCTTCCGAGTGCAAGTGCTCCAAAATTCAGCAAGAAAAACAAAATCAATTTGCCAGCCATAATTACTTGTTTACTTGCTGAATATAACAAAATTATGTTATTGTTGTTTATTTATAGTTGATAAAAACTAAACAAAGTTAAAGATTTTCGAGTGCTTCGTGATAGTCATACTGCAAATCTTCGTGTAACTGGGGGATGACTTTCTGAATTCGCTTTACCTGATTGATATACATATTAAAAACCACACGATTGGCCTTGTAATTAAGTTTTGATCCTTTCATTTTTTTACAGAAATACAGAAGAAGTTCAATCTCAGTTTCCTTCCTTCCCGAAAAACGAATGTATTTATTGGTTGTTCGCAAAACTTTCCTTAGTGTTTTCTTTGCCAGGTAATAACTTGATCGATTAAGACTGAGAAATTCAAGATCTATTTCATCTTTTGCCTGTTGGATGTATTCCTGTTCATTATAGGATTCAAACAAAAGGTAGCTGAGTAATTCCTTGTTTTCTTTTTTGAATTTGGCCAAGCGCAGAATCAATTCTTTCAATTCTTCTGAAGGAAGATTGCCAAGCTCTTTTTTAATTTGACTGATTGGTGCAATTTCCATGATACATACAAAGAAAAGGATAAAATGGTGAAGTTAGGACCATGATCCACACAGATTTTGCAAACACTACAATGAAATATATTTGAGCATTTGAAAAGGGCTAAAACTTCTTAAAATAAAGATATTGATCTGCAAAATGAAATAAAACTCCTACAAGCGGTCTGCAAACGACTACGTTGTTTACCAATTCAATTTGCAGGATAAAAATTGTCGTTTGTGGTCATTATAATGTTGATCGCTGAATTAAGTGGCGAATTATCAGGTCGTTACATATCTTTGGTCTATTGAAACATTTAAACTTTTTTACCATGAAAACGAAACTAGTTCTTTTTACACTTTGTCTTGCTCTCATCAGCGGATTTGCCAATGCAAAAATTAAAGATGGGAAAGCGCTGACAGGAAACTCTTCCAGTGATTTTGGAAGATATACAATTACACACTCTGATGCTCCGATTGTATGTAACGACCAGGTGCTCGAAACTTATGACTTAAAATACGAGAACAATGGTAATGACATAAAAATCGCTGTGGTTGAAGAAAAGAAATGCCGCATATTTATTGTCCGCAGCGACGAATTCGAGGTTCAATATACCTGTACAAACGGAGTTTTTGGTGTGAAGAAGCTGGAAAAACGATTCCAGGAAATTCCGGAAGCTGAGGTGAACATGAAACTTAATAGGGTTGGGTACTACGCACAACGCGTAATTTGCCAGGATAAAAAAACGAAAGACGATTATCTTGGACTTATTGCATGTTATCTTCCTGATCTGATTAAAGAAGACTATCAAGCAAACTTTTAGTATATATAATTAAACAGCGCAATTTTTTCATAGAAGTATGAAAAGTTAAAACCCTGCCAGAGGGCAGGGTTTTTTATTTGAAAGAATGGGTAATACCAAATAGTGAGTTTCTAGAGTGAATCTTCAGAAATGCTGCCCCGTGCGAATAGCACGGGGTTTTTTGTGTGTAGCTATAAAAAGCTTCGGGCAAGGAATGATATTTACGGTTGGATGGAATGAGGAATATATGATTTGGAGGCTTGAACAGATAAATGAAAAAAACGGTAGTTATTGTTGAATACGTAAAAATATAAGTTAATTTCAAACAGTATATGACCAGGGTTTTATGTCTCTGAGAATTTGCTGATGATAGAAAAGTTTTTATATGATAACCGCTTATTGTATCGGGGAAGCAGGCATTTCCTGTTTTTTATTTCCATGGTACTTTTGTTTTCATTTGTTCTTGATAGTCATCATCCCAACGAGTCTTTCTTGAGTATGTTTCTGACAACATTCAGCAATGCCCTGTTCTTTTTTGCATATGCATATATTACCATCTTTTTGCTGATCCCCGAGTTTCTTCTGAAACCAAAACTAGGTTGGTTTATTTTGCTTTTTGTACTGATTGGATTTGGTTTGTCTGCCCTGAAACTGGTTGCTTCTTCTACAATTTTTTATGCATCTGTTTCACCTGAAAATGTTCCCGAGACGGGTTTGATGAACCTCCGTTTTATTATTATGAATACGAAAGATATGTCATTTATTGTAGCTGTTTTTTGTATCAGTAAGTATGTGAAAGACTATTTTTTTACCGAAAGAATAAGGAAAAAGCTGGAAGTTCAGACACGCGAAGCGCAAAATAAATTGTTAAGTTCGCAACTCGATCCGCATTTTCTTTTCAACACCATAAATAACCTGTACGCACTTTCGTTACTCGATCCGGAGAAAACAAAAAATGTCGTTCACCAGATTAAAATTGTTTTAAGTTACATGATCGACGAAAGCCAGAAAGAATTGGTAGATCTTACTCAGGAAATTCAGCTTGTGGAGAATTATATTAAACTTGAACAACTTCGTTATGGTCAACGGCTAAAAATAAACCTTGAAACAAGTATTGAAGACCGATCAGCGAAAATTCCGCCAATGATTCTTTTTATCTTGGTTGAAAACTGCTTTAAACACGGTAGCAGCCTTGATGCAGGTATTCCGTGGATCAAGATTAATGTGGTAGAAAAGGAAGGAAGTATTCAATTAACTGCAAGAAACAGCAAGCCCAAAGCATTGCCGGGAATTGAGAGCGAGCAGGGTCATGGAAAGGGACTGTATAATCTAAAAAAACGACTGAACCTGTTATATCCAGAGGATGGATTTGAACTAAATATTACAAACGAAGAACAAGAATTTAAGGTTGAACTTGAATTAAAAAAGAAAATTGAGGCGGCTCAACGAATATATCGATAAAAAAAGAATTCTCCTTCATGGGCTTTTCTGGTTGACCTGGGTAGTTTCATTTACCCTGGTTCAAAGTCTGGGAAATGGATACAAGGAGTATTTTGTGTGGTTAATGTACTACCTCATTACATTACCTGTTTTTATGGTACACACTTACCTGATTGCTTATTGGCTGGTTCCTGTTTTCTTTTTCAGGCAACGGTATTTTTTACTCGTTTTGGGTTTTCTTGTTTTTCTTATTGGTTTCTCAGTCATTGAACTCGTTGTAAGTAACGAGGTAGTTTTTGCTGCTTTCGATCGCTCAAAAATGTTTGCTCCCGGTTATTTGAATTTGAAAAATATTCTTATCAGCGGGCTGGGGAATCATTATATCATTTTTGTATTTCTGGCAATCAAAACCGGTTCTTCGTGGTATAATGCTGAGAATCATAAAGAAGAGCTTTTGCTATCCAAAACCAAAACTGATTTGGAGATTTTCCAGTATCAACTCCAACCACAAGTTATTCTTTCGCTAATGGAGAATATGGAGGATGTGATCAATAAACAACCCGACAAAGCTCCTGAAATGATTATTCGTATTTCGGGTTTTCTGAATCGCTTTTTATTCGACGGGAAAGAAGAGATGATTCCTTTGCAGCTTGATGCCGAACTTTTGGAAGAGTACATAAATATTCATCGTCTCTTTTTCAACCATCATCTGAAAATAAATTTTATTACCAGCGGAAACCTGAAACCTTTTGTTGTTCCGCCACTTTTACTGCTTCCTTTTCTGAATGATGCAATTAAAATGGTTTATAAGTGTAACAATTCATTCGAAATATCAGTCTTAATAAAAACTGATCGCAAATACCTGCTCTACTCTTTTACTCTTTGGAGTGAAGACAGTTTTCGCATAAGTGATAACAATACGATAGAAATAACGAAACAGCGTTTGCAGTATAGATTCCGTGGGAAACACAGGTTAATTGAAAACATCGACGACAATTTTAAAGAAGTTAGCCTTGAAATTTATCTGTAAAGCTGTAATTAATTATAAAGGTTTTGAACAAATAGAGTAACAGAAAACAGTTTGCCAGCAGGCAGGAAGAAAACAGAAGCTAATCGTACTTACTATGAAAACAAAATGCCTCATTGTTGATGATGAGCCTTTAGCGCGTGATTTGATGCGGAGCCATATCAGCAAGCTTGAAAATTTCCAAATTGTGGCTGAATGCGGTGACGCCATGAAAGCTCTTTTTGAATTAAGAAAACAACAGGTTGACTTAATGTTCCTGGATATACAGATGCCTCAGATCTCCGGAATTGAATTTCTGAAAATGCTTCGGAATCCTCCCAAAGTAATTATTACAACAGCTTACCGCGAATATGCCATTGAAGGTTTCGAACTCGATGTGGTTGATTTCCTTTTAAAGCCTATCACATTCGAACGCTTTCTCAAATCGGTGAATAAATACTATCAAGTGAATACCGAAGAGGTGAGAAGCAAATCGACCGACACCTTTGTTCATGGCAACGGGAATAGCACTGATGAAGAATTTATTTACGTGAAGGAAAATAAAAAAGTGATTAAGGTGGCTCTTAATGAGATTCTATATATTGAAGGCTTGAGTGAATATGTACAAATTTTTACAGAGAAAAAAAAGATTGTTACAAAAAGCAGCATGAACAACATGGCTTCTAAATTGCCGGGGCCAGGGTTTGTGCGAATCCATAAATCTTATATTGTTTCCGTGTCGAAGATCCACGCTTTTACTTCCTCAATCATTGAAATTCCTGGGAAAAAACTGCCAATTGGCCGTAGTTATAAAAATACGGTACTTGAAGCCTTACAGGTTCAGGGTTAAATCTATAAAGTAGTTTCATTAAACAGTAACCATAAACGCAAAATGCCTGAATCTGCTGCATGTAATGATTTGATCGGAGAAAGTCCAAGTCGGTTCTTTCGTATTGAGTTTATGTTTTCAAGATTGGTTTTAGATTTATTACACGGCTTTATTCCCTGAATTTGCAAAGCTAAAACGGTTTTAAGTGTCGTAGCTCTTACACGAATGCTGTGTTTTGAAAATTTTGCCGGGTGAATATGAATAAATCTCTTTTCATCATTCCCGATTTTCATCAGCCATTCTGAATCGTCTGAAAGAATAATCTTTTTCCACTTTGGAGCCTGTAGCCAAGTTAAAAAAGCATCGTAGTTAAGCAGGTTTCTTTGTCCAAGAAACTCAAGAACCTCGGTGCCAATCTGATTCACTGTCATCGATCCTGTGTAAAAATCAATCAGGTTTTTTCCAATTAGTAGCAGTTCTTCCTGAACTTCCAGCCATGAAATACTTTTCCACCTTTTTATTTCTTCCTGCAAAAAATACAAGTGATGTTTTAATGGACTGAACATGATTGGCGCTGGAATTTCTTTCTGCATTGTGAACGCTTTTAAAAGCTTTTGATAAATTTACCAAAAACAAGAAAATGGCGGTTTTACCCATCTATAAATATTTTAGCCTAAATGGTGAATTGAAAAGTATTGATCAATTTGTGGCTTCTGAAAATGAAGGCGGAGTGTATGAAGTGATGCGCGTTGTTAACCACATTCCGCTTTTCCTGGAAGATCATATGGCCCGTTTTTACCGATCGGCAAAGATTGCCGGAAAGAATATTATATATTCAACTGATCAGATTAGAACCTATTTGAATGATTTGATTCAGGGCAACAAAGTTCAGAATGGAAACATATTGCTTTCCTGTAAAATCAACCTTAAGATTTTTTTTATTGCACATTTTTATCCTGACGAGAATATGTATAAGGAAGGTGTCAATTGTGGGCTTTTAAATGCTGTTAGGAACAATCCAAATGCAAAAGTTTTTCAGACGGAAGTGCGAATTCGAGCCAATGAATTAATTGGAAAAGAAAAATATTATGAAGTTTTACTGGTCGATCATTCAGGTTTGATAACAGAGGGAAGCCGCAGCAATGTGTTTTTTATAAAAGGGAACAGGTTGGTGACACCTCCTGCCGGAAAGGTTTTAATTGGAATCACACGTCTGAAGACGATAGATTGTGCCGGAATACTTGGAATTGACGTAATTGAAGAAGAAATTCATCTGTCGCAACTAGGTAGTTTTGATGCTGTTTTTATAACCGGAACATCACCCAAAATTCTTCCGGTTAAGCAAATAGGTGAAACCGAATTTGATACAGATAACCGTGTTTTACGAAATTTAATGACGCAGTATGATTTACTCGTGGAAGAATACCTGGATTCCAAAGGAATAAAAAACCTCCGGGATACCTGAAGCCCCCAAGGTTTAATTCGTTCTTTTGAACCTATTTTAGAATCAGAAGAAATGACTAAGGAGTTCAGATCAGTTTCTTCGAGATTATCTACAAACGATCTTTCAAGATAGCTTCTACACCGGCATAATCGATGTCGCCTTTTTCGCCAAATTTAAATCCACTTTCTTTAAAACGCAGGGTGATCCGATCAATCGTAGTGACTGGAACATCATATTCAGGTAGAGTAGTGGGCACTCCCAACGATTCGAAGAAAGCTACTGTTTTGGCAATGGCTGCATCGATTCGTTCATCATCCGAACCTTCTGTAATTCCCCAGATTCTTTGTCCAAATTGTAATAACTTATCTTTTTTGTTTTCGCGTTTGAGGTTCATTATTCCTGGCAGAACAATTGCCAGTGTACGTCCGTGGTCTATCCCGTGAAAAGCAGTCAGTTCGTGACCGATAACGTGAGTAGCCCAGTCTTGCGGAACGCCAACTGCAATTACTCCATTAAGTGCCATGGTAGCACTCCACATAAAATTGGCAGCTGATTCGTAGTCGGTTCGGTTGGCCAGCACTTTTGGGCCTTCTTCAATCAGGGTCAGTAAAATACTTTCTGCCAAACGATCCTGCAGCGGAGCATTCACATTAAAAGTGAGGTATTGTTCCAGTACATGTACAAAGGCATCAACCACTCCGTTGGCTACCTGTCGGTCGGGCAAGGTGAAAACACATTCAGGATCGAGGATCGAGAATTGAGGCATAACCAATGCAGAACCGAATGCTTTCTTTTCAAGTGTAGCCGCGCGAGTAATCACTGAGTTACCGTTCATTTCAGATCCGGTGGCAGGTAAAGTCAGTACCGAACCTATTGGTAATGCTGCTTTTACTTTGGCTCCTTTAGCGAGAATATCCCACGGATCACCATTTGTGTATAAAGCTGCAGCCGCAATAAATTTGGTTGCATCAAGCACTGATCCGCCACCAACTGCCAGTAGAAAATTAATCTTTTCGTTCTTTACAATGTCCACTGCTTTCATACAGGTTTCGTAATGCGGATTGGCTTCAATTCCACCAAATTCCAGTAAATTAACATCTTTGAGAGCATTTTTTACCTGGTCGTAAACACCGTTTCGTTTAATACTTCCGCCACCATAAGTCATTAGTACTTTGGCGCCAGCCGGGATTTCATCTCCTACATTTGGTATCGTTCCTTTACCAAAAATGATCTTTACCGGATTTTTATATTCAAAATTGTACATCTTATTTTGTTTTTAAGTTTGTTCGAATCAACTTTGTGTTCGAATAAATTTTTGTCAAAGTTATTAAAATGTCGCGAACAAAAACAGAATTTACAGATCAGGGATACAAGGAATACATTACTAAATACAGTAATGAGGAATTAATTGCTGCATTAAAACGGCGTTCGCAATACCGGGAAGAAGCGGCTGATTTTGCCATTCAGGAAGCAATCCGACGTGGAATTATTCATTCGGAGCAGGATCTGTTTTCTGAAAAATTCAGAGAAGAAAAAGGCACTTTTTCCTGGCTTCCGGTGCCACATACAAAAGATGCGCGCGAACGTGTAAAAAAGAGCATCCTGCGCAGTTTGTACATTACCGGACTGATACCGTTGGCCTATGGTGGACTTCAACTTTACCGGGGTGTGGATTTCCCCGCTGAGATAGCTATCGTTTTTGGTTTGATATGGATTGCACTGTCTGTTCTGCTAACCCGTAATCCAAAGAAGTGGATATTTTATGGACTGGGCGTTATGGATTTAGGCGGTGGCGCCTTTATCCTTCAACGAATTGTTGGTTCAGAACCTTCTTTCTTCGATTTTTTTGCACTAATCGTACTTCTGTTAATGGTTTTGTATAGCCTGGTATATTTTTACCGGATTGCGCGGAAAGATCAGGAACTTTAAAAGATGGTATTCAGGGTCTAACTTATTCTTTCTCCATTCGTCTACGAAAATCCCCCGTTTATCGAAATAAGAAAAGAGATCTGCCGTTGTTCTTATACATTCGTAAGCGTAAACAGAGAACATCGATATGAAAACACTTGCTTCGATAGCACTGGTCTTTTTTATATCCCTTTCGGCAGTTGCCCAGGAAGACAATAACTGGATCAGTAAAGAATACTCCATTAATAATTTTTCAAGCATTTATCTCGAAGGCGGATATAAAGTGTACCTGTCGCAGGGCGATAAAGCATCACTTACTGTTAAAACCACTAACGAAAATATGTTTGATGTACTGGAAGTCAGCAACCGGGGCGATGAATTAAGTTTAGTGATGAACCGTGACTACCTGAGTTACCGACGGATCAGATTGTACATTACAGTAAAGGATCTTGATCAAGTCAAAGCGGAAGGTGGTCTGAGTCTCGAATCGGAGGGTTATCTCGATCTGAAAGACATAAAACTTCATGTGCAGGGTGGAGCGAAAGTTGATTTGAAAATGAAAGCGAGGGAAGTAGATGTGATTGGTGAGGGAGGCGTTTTGGTATCCTTGAGTGGGGTTGCCAATGAATTGTCGGTAATACTTTCAGGAGCAGGTCACGTAGATGCCGACGATCTAAAAGCAGAAGATGTTCATATTGAGATTGAAGGTGTTGGCACTGCCAGCGTTTACGCCACGGAAGACCTTTATACAAAAATAGAGGGAGTCGGCAAGGTATGGTACAAAGGTAATCCGAGCGTTACCAAAGATATTGAAGGACTTGGTTCGGTTAGTAATAATTGATAATCTTTTTGATACTACACCGGTTTTCGAATACCGGTTCATTTTTCTTAAGTTTGGTTTAGGTTTTTAGTTAAGGCTGCCAGTGGGCAGCCTTTTTTTACTTCTGAATATTCTAAATATTCATCATGGGAAGAACGGTAACTGGACAAACAGTAATTCGGTTGGCATTTTTGTGTCAAAAGCGAAATGCATAAATTTTGATACTTACTTATTAGTAAGTATATTTGCGATGATTCAAAAAGAATAGAAATGTCTGTTACCAGGGAAAGAATAATTGAATTAGGAGAAAATCTCATACGAACGAAAGGATATAACGCATTTAGTTATCAGGATATTTCTTCTGAACTGGGTGTGAAAAATGCAGCGATTCATTATTACTTTCCAACAAAAGCAAATTTAGGAACAAGCATTATAAAGACCAATATTCAGCGTTTCGAAGAAATGGTGGACAATATGCAAAGCAGGGGTTTTGATGAAATTCAACAGTTGGATACTTTTATTAAAATATATATAAAAAGCCATCGGGAGAAGAAGGTTTGTTTGGTTGGCGCGTTAAGTCCTGCGTATGATACACTAAACGAGGGGACACAAAAAGAACTGAGCAAAATGATTGATTTAATTCTACAGTGGCTTACAACTATTTTAATGGCCGGAAAAGAAAAGGGACTATTTGCATTTAGCGAAATGCCTGAAAACAGGGCAGCCATTATTTTTTCAAGTTTGGTAGCCAGCCTTCAACTGTCGAAAGTAATTAGCAACATCGATTATAAAAATATATGTCTTGCACTTGAAGAAGAATTAAAAGCTTAAAGATTTTATCCAATATACTTACTTACCAGTAAGTATGATTAGCTTGAAAAATAATAAAATAATAGAAATGAAAAGAGCAGTAATAACAGGAATGGGAGCCATAACCCCAATTGGTAACAATGTCGACGATTTTTGGAAAAATCTAATAGAAGGTCGGAGTGGAGCTGCTTCTATAACCAAATTCGATACAAGTAATCATAAAACAAAGTTCGCCTGCGAAGTTAAGAACTTTGATCCTCTGTTATATGTAACAAAACAGGAAGCCCGGAAATTGGATTTATATACCCTTTATGCTTTAGCTGCAACCGAAGAGTGCATGAAAGACTCTGGCATAAATCTGGATACGTGTGATTTAAGTAAAGCCGGGGTTATTTTAGCTACGGGAATTGGCGGCATACAAACTTTAGAAGAGGAAATTATAAAGTACAGCGAAAACATTAATTCCCCGAGATTTAGTCCTTTTTTTATCACAAAAATGATTTCGAATATTGCTGCCGGTCAGATTTCCATCAAATACGGACTTCATGGAGTAAGTTATTCCGTAACATCTGCCTGTGCTTCGTCAAATCATGCCATTGCAAATGCTTTGGACTTTATTCGCCTGGGACGGGCAAACATCATATTGGCGGGAGGTTCAGA
>DAOPJR010000078.1:0-16201 GCA_035399765.1 Draconibacterium sp.
TTAAATTTTGGCGCACGCCATTTAGCCGGATGGATTCTTGTCAAGGGGCTATGTCTGTTTTTATGAGAGTGCGAAATAAAAACTGAACAGCTCCAACGGACGGCTGGCAATAAATGGGCAATTTCAGCCGCCCTTGACTTTTCCGAAAGGCGAAGTAACTTTGACGGGATTTAAGGGCAAAACCTTCTACAAAATGGATTTATAAGAGCTCGACAAAACCTGCCTTTGAATATTTCATTGGATTACCATAATTAATAACTGATGAGACATTTATACTACTCTTTTGGTTTCTTACAGACATTCTTACATGTGGGACGGCAATTCCGCCATTATAAGCACGCATTATCTCAGAGAGAACTAAAGTAGAGGCAATACCACCGATAAAGGACGCACCAATCCCTTTATCATATTCACCACAAGCGAAAATATTAGAATATAACTTTCTGCTCTCAGGATTATCGTTTGAATTATCCGTTGTTTTCCATATTTCCTCAGGCTTAAGGTCGCTTATACCTAAATTATAAAATGAAATACTGTCAAAATTGCTTTTATTACCTCCAAGACCGCAATCCAAAATATTCTTAAACTTATCGGTATTAAGTATTCTTCGGGTTTCAACAGAGTCCAAACCACTAATTAAAATATCACTTTCAACATCAGTAGGATTAAAAGATTCGTCAAAATACCTCTCACAGATATTGGTGTCAATATGCCTGTCTTCTAGCCATTTCGAGCAAAGTCGCGTCTTTTTAATTTTTTTCTCACAACTATCAGAATCTGATAATAACCCAGTATCAATATTTGCAGGCTTTACAATATCGGTATCTTGAAGCATTACTGTCAACTGATTTGGTTCTGAAAAAGAGAATAAACTTATTGCCCAAACATAAGCCTGGCCCAAATGTCCAAGTCCGAGCAACCAAATTTTCTTAGGAAAATATTTAATCTCGGAACCTATTGCCTCATGATCCAACCAATGTAAATCAGGTCTCCACAAGGATAAACCACAAGAATCAGCGGTACTATCCAACTTCTCTCCAGAAATCCTTAAGAAACCAAGTGCAACACCAAGACTTCCCGCAAAAATACCACCTAAAACACCATCGGAATCTTGCGTTAAACTAATATCATCGCCTGCAGCAACAACCCCACCTTGCCAGCCATTAGCAACAATCTCAAGAGAATCCGTATCTACTGCCTTAATTCCAATATACAGAGTAAAAGAAGCATCTGACACATCCGTTAAATCCCCGCCAACTTCCACAACCGCATCATTTAAAGTGCAAGTTCGGCTCCAAGGCAAAAGCAAAGTAACATCCATAGGCATTTTTATAAAAACACCTCCTTTGAAAGCCCTTTTACCGGAGTTGATTGCAGTTAAAAGTGCGGATTGAAGTGCACGTGATTCTGAAACAACACTACTAACTACGATTCTCAATTTCTGTCTTTTAAGTTGTTCAAATGCTAGATAATACCCTTCAATTCCTTGCTCAGCGAGTCCAGGATTATTTTCAATGTTCAGCATTGCTAAACGACTCATTTCATCAATAGATTCAATACTCATAATACAGTAAATTTAATCATGTTATGTGGAAGTGTGGTCCATTCAAAATTGCCGTCATATTCATAAAAACCAACTCCAGGTTTTAATTGAAAACGAGAAAGCGCATAATTTGGAACAATAATGGCAACATGCCCTAAAGTACTGACGAACGGATTTCTAATGTCTGTTGTACTCTGCGATGTCCAACTTGAAGGGTGGGTATGAACATCTGCTAAAACAACCAGATTGTTTTCCTTGCAGTATTTCCAAAGCTTGACATAACCGTCAGAGTGAAAGCTAATAAAGCCGTTTGTGAGACAATTAGGATCGAATTCTTCCAGAGATATACATCTTAAAACTCTGCTGGTATTGTATCTACCGAGTAAAACAGCACCGCTTTCTTGGCTTCCCTTACCAGATTTTCTCAATATCGAAATTAATTGAAACCAAAGACGAAGTGAAATAGACATCTTAACTGATTCCTTCATAAAGCGATGAATTAAGTTGTCGATGCAAATCGTTTAAAATTTTAACTACACTATCACCAGCTTTCCAGCAGAGTTCACGGTATTTAGTTGACCAATCAGAATGAGTACTAAACGCTATTCTTTCATAAGGAGCATATAAATGATCGCCATTCTGCCAGTTAGTACGAAATAAAATTTTGAAATTATCTGGGCCAGTTGGGCGTAAAGCCTCACTTAGTTTACACTCATTAACGAGATCCCAGATACAAATTTCCGGTGCCTGGGCAGGATAGTTATCAATCTTGAAACGGAAAGTAAAAAAATCGGGAGAATTGCTTCTTGGTGCCGCAAATATGGCGATGTATGCAAAAGGCCCTTCTTCCATCAACTTAACCATTTCCCACTTCTGATCTAATACTCCTAATTTGAAGTCAGGCGCCTTTAGATCATCTAAAAACGCCTGTAAATCCGGACTACTCATAACCTTTATAATCAACAGGTTTAGCCAAGAACAAATTCAAATTACAACTCGATTCACCAAGGATTGTACAAATTGGCAAATCCCTTGGAAGAGGTTCCTTTGAGTTTAGTTCGAGAAAAAGTTCAAAAAGAGATTGTTCACCAGCCGGTATTTTAAAATGCTTAACGGCTTCCTTCAGCACTTTTTCAACTCTGTTATGCGGATTAAATGAATCAGTAAAAGATGGTTGCCCAGCATAATCAACAGCAACATCAACCTTTTTACAGTTCGCAACAACAAGACGGTGATTGTTTTTAACACCTAACTCATCCAACGTCTCATTCAGATCAAGATCATTTTCCAGATTTAGATCAAAAACTGATACGTTTATACTTTTGAGGTCGAGATCCTTAAGGAAACCAATCAACTTCAAACTACCTTCACCTTTTATTTCCAGTGGTGACTTCTGGCTCTGTTTAAAAACAAAAATTGTTTTCATTCTTTTTAATTTTTATTACAACTAATTAAATTTATGGTCACATAATTTCAGGCATTTATCTCTGAAGCCTGTAACTTTGTGATATTAATAAAATCCGAATTCCGTGACAACCTTCAGAATGTCACACAAAAAAGATTATAAGTTTGAGTAATGAGAGTTCTAACAATTGAGGAACATTTACTGAATATATCAGATAAGGAAGAAAATCTGAAAGAAGCAGAAAAATGCTTTGAGACTTTGTATCGACAAAATGCCGAACTACTAACTAACGCAGTTAAAGCCTATTTAAAATCGAAAGGAATATACAATGAAGAGTTTGTTCACACAGTTGTATCAAATACCTTTTGCGAGGTATATCAAAATCCACTAAATTTTAAATATGATTCAAAACGACATAGGTCAGAAGAGACAGCTTTTCGCGCATGGTTATATATAATTGCACGAAATGAATTCGTAAATATATTCCAGGAATCATTACAATACAATCAGATGCATCAATTGGGCAATGAAGATGACATAATTGAAAAATATGCAGAGATAGATATTGATGAAAATTATGTTTCAGAAAATAGAAAGGCGCTGGAACAGGCAATGTCGCTATTAACAGAACGAGAAAGACATATTTTAACAGCGTGCTATGATTATTACGATGAAGGCAAAAACACTCCATCCCTGGTTTTAGATAGTCTTTGTGAATATTGGGGAACTACACGTGATAATGTAAGGCAAATAAAAAAGAGAAGTTTGGATAAGGTAAAGAAGTCTTTGGAAAAATTAACAACGCTAAAGGTGGTAAAATGAAAAAAATAGAAAAGGATAAAGTTGATTTAGCAAAGATCTTCCGAAAAGGAGGGTATAATTTGCCACTGGATGAATCTGAAGTTGAAAGCTTTGAGAAAAACCTTGAAAAAGAAGAAAAAATTGAGCCTAAAGATTGGGAAAACCCATTAGATATATTGAGAAGAGGGAAAGTGAAAAAAGTCCAATTACCAGATTCTGAGATTGAAAATGATACTGTTCAAAATTTATCATATGCAGCAAGAGATGGTAAAAAAATTCCAGACACAATAAGAAAAAAAATGGATGAAGACAGAAAAAAGTCAAGGGAATAGTAACGATTATCTAACAGAATCGGCAAAACGAACAATATCAGAACTTGCCGAAGGAATATCAGATTTTTATTGTCCTGAAGGAATTGTGCAGCCCGAGCAAATAGCTGAACGAAACAACATTACATATTGCTATGGCAATTACTCGGATACGTTTGATGGTCTAATTGAGCACCTAAATGGTGAATTTCATATTTTTATAAATTTAGATCGGTTAAGACACGCATATACAGAAAGAGCTAGATTTACATTTGCCCATGAATTAGGTCATTACTTTTTGGACCATCATCGAAATACTTTAAGAAGAGGATTGTCACCTAGTCACACTTCATTTACAGGATTTGTTTCTAAAAACTTTGCAGAAAGAGAAGCGGATTATTTTGCATCGTGTATTCTATTACCAGAACAGAGAATAAAAACTGATGTAAATGGAAGAAAGTTTAATTTCGATTTAATACATGAACTGTCTAAAAAATATCAGACAAGCTTTACGTCCACAGCATTAAGATATTCTGCAATTGGAAATCATCCAATAATGATAGTGTTGTCTTATAGCGGAAAAATAAAATGGTACTGGTATAGTGATGACTTCCCATATAAAGGTCTTAGACATGGAAAACTTAAAGTGCCAGAAGATACCGTTGCTGGAGAATATTTTTTGTTAGGCAGATCACCATTAAACAAACAAGAGGTATTTGCTATCGATTGGTTTAGCAATGTATGGGACTCTGAAATAAGCAGAAAATTTTATGAGCAGTGTTTATTTAATGACAAATACTCATTAAGTGTAATATGGGAAGATTAATTCTTTTTAAGGCTATACCGATGTCCCTTGTATCATGATTTTAGCAGTTCTAGAAATCCTCATCCAACTCATGCCCATTTAATTTAAGCCATTGTTTGGCATCCTCGTATTGCGGAATTTGAACTGCCACAATATTCCAAAATTCCGGTGAATGGTTATGCTCACGCAGATGGGCCAACTCATGAACAACAATATAATCCATTACTTCAGGCGGAGCTTTAACAATGTGCCAATTAAAGTTAAGGGTTCCGGCAGGCGTACACGAGCCCCACAAATATTTGGCAGAGTTTATATTAATGCGTTTGCGTTTAACACCCATGTGCTCCGCAAAATGAATTATTCTGGGAGTAAGAATTTCTCTCGCTTGTTGCTGATACCAGTTGAACATTAGCTTTTTCGTGACCTCTACTGAAGGGGCATTAATCACAAAAGCATCTTTAAAATCAATGCCTGGTGAGTCACCAAGATTTATCTGCAAACTATAGTATTTCCCCATAAAAAGAAACTGCTCGCCATCGACAAACTCTTTGGCTGTGCGTTTCATTGTTTTTTGGTCAGAATTGATTTTTGATAAAATAAGTGCCTTGCGCCTATTTACCTCCTCTTCAATACGATAGTCGGAAAGCGACAATGGAGCACGCACAACCACCGACTTATCCCGCTCAATAATGATGGAGAGGGATTTACGGTTTGATTTTATGACGGTATATTCAAACATCAATGCGGACGTGCTTTTTCCATTATTCGGGATACAATCTCATTTCTTTTTTCAAAGAACCCGGGCAAATTAAACAAGCCATGCTCTTTGGTTAGCAGAATTTTCAGCAATTCGCCTTTCAATGCTGCCTGTGAAGCCGGATTACGCCAAAAACCAACAGCTGCGCTTTCGAGCTCGATTTTATCGAAAACTTCTTTCGTTACAGCTACCATACAACTGACCTCATCATCAGTCAATGAATGCTCCTTGTCAAAAATCAAATTTTTAAGGATGCGGAAATAAGGCATCTGCGTTTTCGCATTCAGTCCATAGGTTTCCTCCCTATGGCGGTTTTTGATTCGCTGACGCAGTTCGTTAAGCTGCGCAACGATAACATCCCACTGGCCTGCAAATTCCTCTATAATCTGTTCCAATATTTCGGAGAAAGAACGGAACTGTTCCGGGTCATCCTTAATATGAACTGTAATGTAATGCCGGATGGCGTGCTCAATTTCAGCGGCTTTTGTTTTGGTATTTCTACGTTGCTCAACCTCGTTGGCAAAGCCGTCATCGGTAATTGATATTGGCTCAACCTTCTGCGTTACGCCCTGACTTTCGAGATACTTGTCAAGAATCTTGCGCAATTTTTCCGGTATCCCTTTCAGGTTCAAACGTTCGTCGCGGGTATGCTGTGCTGCCTGAACACTAATTTCAGCCAGCATATTGTAATCCTTAATATAATTCAGTGCCTCTTTGCGAGGGTATAGGCTATTCATCGCTGATGTTACGGCACGGAACAACAACGTAAATTCAGAACGTATTTCTTCATCGTAAAACAAATTGAAAATTGCGTCCAGGTCGGTTAAATCATCGACACCCTTTTTTGTAAAAAAGGCATATACTTCGTCAATTGCCTGCTTAAGCTCCAATTCCAGTGCACCGACATCTTTCAAACTGGCAGTAACGTCTTTCTGTTCCTTTTCATCGTAATGCTTCAAGGCTTCCAGAATGTGATGACCTACTCCCACGTAATCGACCACAAAACCGTTCTTTTTGGCAGGTGACTCCGGCCGGTTAACGCGGGTTATCGTTTGCAACAAGTTGTGCATTACTGCTATTTTATCCAGGTACATCACCTGCTCTATCGGAGCGTCAAAACCAACCGTCAGCATATTTACAACGATAATAATACCAACTTCGCCGGTCGTTCCGTCATCAGCTTTACCATCGAATCCCAGTTTAAAGCTTTCAATGATTTTTTTATGCTTTGAAGGAGTGGTATATTGTTTCAGGTGAGCTTTTTCGTTATTGTTTGAAGCAGAAATAATCACCTCAACCTTTAATTTCTTTAACCATTCGGAATTAACGTTATTAATGAATTTCCGAAATTCTGAGATATACTCACCCTCTTTCTCAGCAGCACATGGTAAAGCCGGAAAACTGTGTGTTGTTGACCCTGATAGCAAGGCTACCGCTGCGGCGATTTCTTTATCCAGTGCCAACTTGTAACGATGAGCGGCTTCGGTTGAATAGGCAACCACCTGAGCCTTGAACCCATTTGGCAATATCTCGGACAGGTAGTGTCGAAACATATCGTGCGCCTTGGCATTAATGGTGGATTCAGCCTCCATATATGCCTGACGACTACCGTAATTTAGGATATTTCCGTACTGGTCAAACTCAACGCCTTCAAACACATCATCGAATGCTGTATTTGCTGCATTCGCATCGTTAAGTTTTGATTTGTTGGTACGGCCTTCGTAAACAATTTCAAGGGTAACACCGTCATCAATCGACTGGCGCATCGTGTACTTGTCGATATACTCACCGAAAGTACTTTCGGCTTTGGCCGTAGGTGTTCCCGTAAACCCGATGTTTATAGCATTGGGTAGGGCGTTGTTGAAATTGGCTGCCAGTTTGCCAAACTGAGAACGGTGTGCCTCATCAGTAAGCACAATAATCCGTTCACTGGTGTTCAACTGAAGGAATATGATGGTATCGAAATCGTTTTCCTGAAATTTTTGCAGCATCACCGTTACTGCATTAAACGCCCCGCTCCGAAGGAGTGTTTTTGCTGATTCAATGCTATCAATTTGTGCCACACTAAAACCGGAACGGTTTGCCGTTTCATTAATCTGTCCATCGAGTTGCGTACGGTCGGTAAGGATAACAAACTTATAGTCCATCAACTCAGGATGCCGCCACATCTCCCGCATCAAAAAAACCATTGTCAGCGACTTTCCGCTACCCTGTGTATGCCAGATTAAACCGCCCTGGTCGTACCGGGTCTTTCCGTTTCGTATTCGGTCAAGCGCTTTATATACTGCCCGGAATTGCTGATAACGCCCTACAATTTTTATGATCTGTCCCTTATCGGTTTGCGAAAAGATAGTGAAGGTTCGCAACAGGTTTAAAAAGTTTTCGGGGTAAAGCATCCCGTGAACCATACGTTGCTGGTCGTTAGGCGCTGTCCTCAGTTGAGCATCTTCAGTTTCGCTACCGTCGGCAGTGACAAAGTAATTGGCTTGTTCTGGACGGGTATAATTTATTAGGTCGTCAATGGTGCAAGGATACGGGTCGGTCCATCGGAAGAACAGGTTTTCGGAAGGTGTGGTAATCGTCCCGAATTTTGCCTTGGTGCGGCAAGTAGCCATCAGAACCTGGTTGTAAACAAACAACATTTTGTTACCCTCATGCTCTTCATCCCGTTGTTCCGAGTAGCGTTGCATTTGGTCAATAGCGTCATCAATGGGGGTTTGAACCTTAGGTGATTTACACTCCACTACCACAACAGGCAAGCCATTTACAAAGCATACAATGTCAGGATAAATATGATTTTCGGTGGTCGGAATTTTAACCTTTAGTTGCGAAACAGCCACATACGAGTTGTTGACCGGATTGTTAAAATCGACATAGAAAAAAGGTTTATTCATTTTCTCTTCTTCCGAATAAACTTCGCTCCCGTCGGTAAGCAGTTTTAAAACTTCCTGATTTTCGGAGATGAGGTCGCGCCCACGGAAAGCCGTAATTCGTTCCATTGCCTCGGCTATTTGCTCCGAGTTCATCCATGGGTTAATATCCTTTAATGCTTCGCGGAGTTTGTCAAGCATAATCACCTCCTCAAAGCTTTCGCGCCCCGTGTCGCCTGGTTGCTGCGATTTATCCAAACGCATCACATCCCAGTAAAGTAAACCATCGGCAAAATTCTCCATGGCCTGAAGTTGAAGCAAAAAAGGTTCTTCAACGTGATTCTTCTCATCGGTTTTTATGTAGTCCCGGGCTTTAGTCATTTCAGTATTTTTTACTTAATGTCACGTTCATATTTCCGAATAATGTCCTCTTTTAACTCCGATACCCTTTTTTGAAACAGACTATCGTCAGTCATATCGCAATAGATTAATCCCTTCAATGAAAGCGGAGCGCTCAACTCTTTAGTTCCTTCTCGTAAAACCGGAATAATTTTCCGACCATCAATATCACCCAGCAATTCGGTACTAATAATCGATTCTTCAAACGCAGTACCTCCCTTTAACTCTTTCGATTTTTCTTTATACCGTGGGGTCATAACGACGATAATCCTATCTGAATCTTCAATCCCATTTGTCATAAATCGAGTTAGGTGTGAGCCAAAACCAAGTTCGTTCTGGTCTAAAATGACATCGATTTCATCTTCTAGACTGTCTGCAAACTTTTTCACCCACGGCTTATATTCTTCGTTTTTACCCCAGGTATAGGATATAAATACTTTGGGGCGCTTTTTCTTTTCGGTCACGATTTCAATCTTTTCTGCGATTTCTTCTTCTACTTTTTTTGAAACAGTTTCTGGTTCAGGTTTTGGTTCTGCCTTAGGAACATCCCAAAATGATTCAAAATCATATTTGGGTTCAGGCTCCGGATTTGTTTCTTCAATGTATAATTGCAGGCTGACATAAAATTCAAACCGCTGTTCTTCCGTCAAATCATCCAGTAAGTCAAAGTAAATATCTTTCCTTGTGCGACTTTTCCCTTTCTGTTCCCGTTCCTCCAGGTATCGTTTGTAGGAAGGGAAAAGCGACTGGTTGATTTTTAAAACCCGATTATAGAAAGGTGTCTGGCTAAAATAATAGGGTGAGCCATCGGCATTAATAACCTCCCACATTTTATTAAAAGCTCTGTTCCAATCTGTTTTTTCAGAAGAAGGTATTACCCAGGGTTTTTGCACCATCATTGCTACTTTCTCATCATCATAGATATACTCGTAGCCTTTCTCTGTTAAGAAGAAACACTGGGGCGAATCTGATTGATAGGTTATATAACCGGTATAAACCAAGCCATTTAAAACGATGTAAATTAGCTCTTTCTCTTTGGGATTTAGTTTATCAATAAGGCCGAAGCGGACGTTACGTTCCATAATCATTTGGCCAGCCTTACATTGCGCTGACCTGAACTGGTCGAATATTAGTTCGGCTAATTCTCTTTCGTTTTTCATAAGTTTACTCGTACTTTTCCGGTTAATAAATCCTGCATTAAGCCCTGTTTTAGCATTTGCAGTTTGTTTAGATTCGTTTGTTCTGAATCAATGAGTTTATCTTGTTGCTCCAGTATTTCAGTAATTCTGTCTTGTTCTTTTTCATCCAACGGAATACCTAATAAAAAGTCTTTGATAAGAGTGGCACTTAAATTTTGTTGAGACCCATCGTTACTTAAATCTCTTAATTTTTCATAATTATAACAAAGCGATAGATATAAGTAAGACGCAATTACTTCCCGAATATTTAAGAAACCTAAACATGCTTGATTGCTTGCTGCTTCAATATCTAAAATTGCCACACGTCCCCTTGTTTTACCTTGCCCGTACAATGCCATCAATATTGTGCCCCGTGGAAACAAAAAAGCGGATGAAGAGTTAAGCCCTTTTTCTGTAATGTATTCCTCTGTATCAGTGATTATACTATAATTAATTTCACCAGTTTTAACCCAAGGGATACCTCCATTCCAAAAAGAGGATTCACCTCTATTTGGTGTACCACCAGACTTCAAATCTGCCAATTCATCAATACAAAAAACTTCCCATTCTGCCGGCACCAGCATTCCCCTTTTTTCAACAAAAGCATGCGTTTGCGGATTACGAATGTTACCGTTTTCATCGACACCAAAAGTTAACAAGTCGTGCATCAGCCCCTGCTTGATGTTTTTGTATTTAGTTATCAGCTGTTCGGTTTGCTCAATGTTATGGTCGATGGTGCTGAGGATGTTGACGATTTCGCGTTGCTCATCCTCTGACTCCGGGAAACTGATTTCTATTTGTTCAATGGTTCTTTTTGATAGGCTTGGTACACCTGTTGCCTCATTGTATTTCTTCCAATTAATTGTCTGAAAGACATAAAAAAGATACTTCGGCAATATATTGTTGAAGGAATGTGTATAGAAGAGCGTGTCCACAGTCCAGATTTTGCCAGTGTGAAACATCGGCACATCGATTGTACCTTTTCTTCCTATACACACCGTTTCCCCATCATATAGGAAATCACTTACTGATGACATATAACCACCAGTTCCAAATACAGGAACATCACCTTCTTTTAAGTGTTTATAATCGCATCCGTTACCAATAGTAGCGACACTCGAAATTGTCCCATCTTTCCACCCCTCCATCTTACAGATAATTTAATTGGGTTAAAAACTGGTTGAGTGTTTTAAGCGATGTTTCGCGGTTGCCTAAAATAGCCTGGTGCGATACGGCATATTTATCCCAAAGATTACCGAACAAGGCAATAATGGCTCGTTTTTCAGCATTGAGGTAACGGTTTAGTTCGTTTGTAATCAGGAGGCGGTGTTTTTCGAGAATCAACTCGCGGCATTCTTCTTCGCTCATCATCCCACCAATGGAAGCAAGCAGCGCATCGGCACCTGCCAATCGGTCGTTTAACAGGGTTCGATTAGTTTGATGCTGTTTTTTCTGCTTATTGTATGCTGTTTTTTCTTTACGGGTAGTCGGTAAAGGTTGGGCGAGTAATTTATCGAGCTCCGCTTGAACCGTTGATAGCTGCTCCGAATACCAAGCTTTTAGCTCGTCGTTTCCGTAGCGTTTCATCTCGATTTTTGTTTCGAGCAACTTGCGACATTCGGTAAATTTCTGTTTCAGCTCTTTAATTTTCTCCTCTGCCTCTTTAATTTCTGCAACCGTTTTTTCCAGTTCGTCCCGGTCGGCATCCATGTCCCGGTTCTTTTTCAATTGCTTAATCTGGTCGTTGAGGTATTTCTTTACCGTAGCTGCGGTTTTCTTTTTGTCGTTGTTTTCCGCACTCTCTTCTGCCGGTGCCAGAGTTTCTTCCTCTTCGTCTTCTTCAAAATCAATATTTTCCACCAGTTCCGACAATCGGTTTTCCCATTCGGAGCGTTGCTGTTCGAGCTCGTCCAATTCGGCCTGTTCTGCCGTAAAATAACGTTCGATAATCATGCTGTCAGGAATAAGCCCTGCACTCCATCCCATGTAATAAATGGTTCGCAGGTCGTACTTGATATTTGTCCACCAGTTGACAAAAACCCCGGCACATTTAAACTGGTTTAGGGCACCAAAGGGCAACAGGAACCCGATAATACTGCGGAGCAACTGGGCACGAACTTCAGAAATCTTCATTTCGTGCGATGCGATGCGAGCAAAATCAACCTGCGCCATTTTCCACCACTCAGCCGTTTGCTCATTTATCTCAGCCAAACGCTGCAACAGCTTATCGTCGTTTTCGATGTAGTTCCTTAGCCCTGATTTTTGTTCAAATTGCGGAGCGAAAAGTTTGTACTTTTCATCCTTCGGAACAAACAAAGGCTGTGGGTCAAACTTTAGTTTATTGCACTGTGGCAAAGTATTTTCAATCTCTGGTACCGGCACACCTCCTACCAAATGGGCATGAACGTCATGCGGTTCGGCCGGTGGTGTGTTATCCACGTAACGACGAATGTTGAGGTCGAAATCGTTTAGGTCTTCTGTCTCAATGATTTTAGAATACTTTGGAAATTCCTTTTTCTTTCGGTAGGTATATGTAATTTTCTCAATATCCTCTGGTCGCAGGAAGTTTTGTACTTTCCCCTCACCAAACTCTGCATCGGCATTAATAAACAGGATTTTACCCCGCATATCGACCGACTTGTTTTTGTTGATTACAATAATGCAGGCCGGAATACTTGTTCCGTAGAAAAGGCTTTGCGGTAAGCCAATGATTGCCTCAATCAGGTCGGCTTTGATAATCCCTTCTCGAATATTTTTCTCGGCACCGCCCCTGAATAAGATTCCATGAGGCATTACAGTTGCCATTTTTCCGGTTGGTTTCAGGCTGGCAATCATGTGCTGAAGGAACATAAAATCGCCTTTTTTACCGGTTTCGGGAGCATACCCAAACCGAAAACGCTTTTTATCCTTCATAGTAGCAGTGCCATAATTTTGCGAAAACGGAGGATTGGCAATTACCCGGTCGAACTTCATCCACGAACCACCGCCTGCCTCACGCAATAGCGGGTGTTCAAGTGTATCGCCGTTTTCGATAAGTGCCTGAGGAATGTTGTGCAAAATCATGTTCATCTTGCTAATCACCCAGGTTGTTCCGTCGTTTTCCTGCCCGAATAACGAAGGCAATTCGTTTGGAGAAACTCCCTGCTCCTCCAAATATTGGTAGGACTGAATAAGCATACCACCCGAACCAACCGTCGGGTCGTAAACCGACATTGATTTTTTCGGGTCGATGATTTGTACCAACAAACGTACAACCTGGTTGGGAGTGTAGAACTGTCCCCCTTTTTTACCTGCACTGTCAGCAAAATATTTAATGAGATATTCGTAAGCGGCTCCCAATAGGTCGGGAAACTCAAAATTATCATTCAGCAGTTCAGGCATGGTATTGAAGTGGTTTATCAACTCCATCCATTTGGCATCGCTGACTGTTGTTTTCCCTTTTTTCGCTGTAAAATCGATGGTTGACAGCACACCGCTTAGTACAGGATTGGCTTTTTCGATTGCCGTTAGTGCCCGTTTTAATTCGGCACCTACCTGTGATTTGACGTTTTGCAAGGCCGGGCGGAAATTACCGTTAGAATCCGTCCAGCTATCGTACCAACGCGCCCCAACAGGTACAAAAAAAGACGAGCCGTATATAGTCTTGTCTTCGAGCAATGCACTTAACTGCTCCGGGCTTAAAAATGAATATTCTTCTTTTATTTTCATGCGATTCTCGTTGAATACATCCGAAAGACGTTTCAGGAAAAGCATCCCGAAAATGTATTCTTTGTATTCTGAGGCTTCCATTTTTCCCCGGAGAATGTCGCAAGCTTTATATAGAAAGGTCTCAAGTTGAGAGAGAGTTATCTTATTTTTCTTCATTAAACAATCTTTCCTATTAACTACGTCCGATTAAACGTATAAAATTAGAAAAATATCGGTAGACAGAAGGAGAAGAAATGGATTATAAAATGTAATACAATCATTATTGTATAAGTATTTGAAATATTAAGTTCTGTTATCAAATTACCTTCAATAACGTTTTTGACGGTGTTTACCCTTTATCTGAGGCTTAAGCTTGTCCTTATATTGATACCTTTTGTTTATTTCCACCAAACGATTCAAATCCCTCGCCCACTGTGCCAACTGAAATTTATCAATCAGCTGTTTCTGGATTTGTAATTCTTTTTCAGCCTTAATCGAAATATAAAACCTTGGTCGCTCCTCAAATTCCGATAATCGAATCGGATAACGAACCGGATTCCCATTCCCATCTGTCACAAAAACAACATGTCCCCTTCCCGACCTCCGGATCTCAACATTAAACAGCTCCAGCGATTTATCGTAAAGTTGTTTCGAAGTGATCGATTCTATATGATTTAACTGATAAAACAAACTTTCCAGGTTTCGCTTGAGGTTGCTACTACCTGCCGAAAATTTCAAGTTCGATTGTTCCCTGTTAAGCTCTTTAGTGAGATCATATTTCTGCTCCAGGGATTTAATAAACCTTTGTACTTTCTCTTTTTCGTAATTATCCCTAATCTTTTTGCCGGTCTGCTGGTCAATCCGGGTAGATACAATATGAAAATGAACTCGTTCCAAATCAGCATGTTTATATACAAAATAGGGTTGATTACCATAGCCCAGGTGTTCCATCAGATTTTTGATTTCAGCACGGATACCAGTATCTCCCAGCGTAACCAGGTCGCTGACTGTCGGATTCACAGAAATATGCAATCCCTTCTGCTTTACCCGTGTGTTGCGACCTTCAATTTCCGTCAGGATATTCAGCCGGTCTTGTTTGGTTCCGGCAAATGGATTGATGCTAGGAGTATTTCCAGAATGAAAGAAAGTTGCCTTCTTCTGCTCTACCTTCTTTTCGTTATAGAATAAAGCATTTTGTGTACTTAGTGATTGATGGATAACAATGACCATTGGGAAAATTCAGCGAAGGTGTTTTTGTAAAAAAGCCAGGCATTGGGTCATCATTTCGAAAGCTTGTTTAAGCAGTTGCCGGTCGTTATCGCCAATATTGTAACCTGCAAAAGAATTCATACGCTTGGAGAGTTGGTTCAGGTTAATTCCGTTCTTGTTGATTTCATAATCAAGCTGCTTTAACTGACGGCTGGTATTATCATCCAGCGAAACGATTTTTTTATCCAGTCGTTTGAAGATCCGGCTTCGTATAAAATCGCTCATGCACGGGTAGCCTCCGGACCTTGTTAAGGTCTTTATCCGCTGCTTTTCTTCTTTACTAACCCTAAGTAAAAGCATCTGGTCCAGTTTATCATTGTCACGCGATTTTGCAGGCATCCGTAGCTGTAATCTGTGTTTGAGGGGGAGGGAAATTCATATCGGTTTTGAAAAAAGCGACTGGCCCCTGCCGGGCAAGATGAGAAGGCATTTGTATATACAAATGCACATCTTGCATTCCCCTCCCCCGTAGTTATCTTTTCTGACTTTTCAAGGTCTGTTCAGGTCGTGGAATTAGCTCACTTTTTGTTTCGCTCCTTTGGTTTCATTTTTGATCTTTTCCTGTTCCAGTTCCTTCTCCTGTTTGAATCCTGAAAAGTTAATAGTTCGGTTGGCAGCATCCACCTGCAGGGCAGCTCCAAATTTCTTCCCATTTCTCCCGGTCATTTTATCCAGGTACACTTTTTCTCCTTTGGCCAGTTTTTGTTTTTGTTCTGCAGACAAACTCACTCCTTTTATCTTTTCCGGAATGGAGATGTTTTTGGTCTTTAAAGGGATCAGTTCATTGGTTTTAGGATCAAGCGCCAAATAATATTTATCCTTCTGCCCATCTCTGCCTGTAAGTTCGATGGTTTTCCCAAGATTACGTTCGGCGATCAACCTGTTTCGTTCTTCCTGGGTAAACTTGTGCCCCATGTATTCTTCCGGGATTTGCAATCGTTGAATCGGATGAACCCGGACACTCACCGTTCCGTCTTCCTCTTTCTTCAGTCGAAGTTTTGCCGGGATCCTCATTTGTTCATCGTTTACTGTGGCATTGACGGTATACAGCTTTTGTGAGCGGAAGCCATTCAGAAAATCGCGAAGTTCATTTTGGTCCATGTGGGTGACAAAATCTTTTTTTACCCCTACTTTTTCCAGTTTGTCAAAGGGGATCTCTTCTTTTTTAATTCGGGTAGT
>DAOPJR010000079.1:0-15642 GCA_035399765.1 Draconibacterium sp.
GACCTACGGATTAACAGTCCGCCGCTCTAACCAACTGAGCTACTAGGGAAAATATTTTCGTTTGAGAACGATTGCTTTTCAAAAGCGTTGCAAAAGTAATAGCTTTTCTGAAAACTCAAAACATTTTTATAAAATTTCTTTGTATTCAAATTCCCAATTATTTCAAACTTTACCAATTCAAAAATCACCTCAAAACGAATTGGATTTACTTTCAAAAATTCCAACTTGTATTATGAATTCAAAGCCAAATCCTTACATTTAACCAATTACAAAATTCTATACGATGAAACGCCTGAAACTTTTGATGTTCGCAATTTTTTCTCTTGTTCTGATGGATTATTTATCTCTTGCACAATCGTATAATCTGGACGTAAAAATCATCAATCAACCACATGAATACGTTCGGCTCGAATCCGTTTCAGGTGATAATTATTCGATATTAGACAGTGTACTTGCAGAAAACGGAGAAGTACATTTTGAAATACCGACTAACGCACATGTTGGAGTTTACCGACTGGTTTTGGGAAAAACAGGTTATGCAAGGGTGATGAATCAGGATCCTCAAATGCTGGATTTTATTTTTAATAAAGAGAATATTCAACTGAAAACCGATTTTAAAAATCCTTTGCAAGCTGTTCAGGTAATTCATTCGGATGAAAACAGAATTTATTTTGACTTTTTAGTCAGATTGAAAGAGTATGAAAAACTACTAACCACAATGGAGCAGGAAGCCGACAATTATTGGGAAAAAGGAGATTCAACAAAAGCCATCAATGCTTCCAACGAATTTAATCGTCTGCAACTTGACTGGGATTTAAAAACAGCCCAAACCATTCAACAAAACGGTTCTTTGTTCGCATCCAAATTAATCGGATTAAAACGAACCTCTCTAAAGGATGCTTTTTTAAGCCCCAAAGAACGAAATGAAAACTATCGAAATGAATTCTTGAAAACGGTTGATTTTTCTGATGAAGCCTTGATTTATTCCACTGCATACACCGACAAGATTTTCGAGTTTCTGACCCTTTTCAACCAGCCGGATTACAACCAGCACCAACGTACAGTTACATACATTGACGCTGTTGACAGAATATTCTCGAAAATGGGAAAAAACGAACAGGTGGATCACTTCATTACCGATTATCTGTTACATGGATTCCATGTTCTCGGGATGAAAGAAGTGATTGATCACATCAACGAAAAAACTAGATAGAAGCGACTACTTCAGGCAATGGCTCTTCTTCGTATGCCTGGTTCCGGTACCTGGGGTTGAAACCGGCATCGCGGATCGCTTGCTGAATTCCCGTTGCATTTAACTGGTAGCGTGCACCCGCTGCCGAAACCACATTCTCTTCCATCATTATCGAACCAAAATCGTTGGCACCGCCATGCAAACAGAGTTGTCCGGTAGCTGCTCCCACCGTTAGCCAGGATGCCTGCAGGTTTTTAATATTATTCAACATAATGCGGCTCATGGCAACCAAGCGCAAATAGTCATTTGAAGTGCTTTTATTTCTGATTCCTTCTTTTTGAAGGACAGTCCCATCGTCCATAAATGGCCACGGAATAAAAGTAACAAAACCATGATTTCCGACCGGCTTTTCATTTTGAACTTCTCTTAAGTAGATCAGATGCTGTAACCGTTCTTCTTTGGTTTCTATATGTCCGTACATCATGGTGGCAGAAGTTACCAGGTTCATTTTGTGTGCTTCGCGCATCGCATCAAGCCAGTCCTGTGTGTTGCATTTTCCCGGAGAAATCGTTTTCCGAACACGGTCAGAGAGTATCTCAGCGCCGGCACCTGGCAGACTTTCAAGCCCTGCATTTACCAGTAATTCCAAAATCTCACGAAAAGATTTCCGGGCTTTTTTAGCCAGAAAAGCAACTTCTGGTGGCCCCAATGCATGCAACTTCAAAGTGGGATAACGCTTCTTCAGTTCTGAAAAAAGATCAATATAAAAATCAACACCGAGTTTCGGATGCATTCCTCCCTGCATCAGTAATTGCCTGCCACCGGCAGCCATCAGTTCATCAATCTTTTCGCAGTATTCATCAATGGAGGTGATGTACTGAGCATCTTCATTAATCTTGCAATGGAAATTACAAAACTTGCAACCCGACACGCAAACATTGGTAATATTTACATTTCGGTCGATAATCCAACCCACCTTGTTTCCGGGCACCTGTTTCTGGCGGCATTCGCTGGCCACAAGCATTAATTCACTTGTTGGAACCTGCTCGTACAAAACCATCCCCTCTTCCAGTGTCAACGCCTCCAGTTTGGTCGCTTTATTTAAAATCTGATCAATCTTCATATTAACGTATCGGTGTCAGCTGTTTCATAATTTTGTATGGCTGGCAAGTTATTTAATGCTTATTTTAGCCAAAAATAACAGCTATGTTTCCAAAAGTTTCAAAAATAACAGAAATCCGACAGAATACCTCGACCGCTTACCTGATCGAGAATCCGAACCAGATTGTTGATGAACGATTAACACAGGCCGATAAGGAATACATTTCGTTTCGATTGGAAAAAGATGGCGACTGCACCATTCAGAAATGGCCTCATCTTCTGTATTTTAAGAAGATAGAAAAACATAAGGATAAGTACCTCGGATTTGAAGCGGCACGCATCGCCGGAGCCAAAGTAATAGGGGAATTGAAGATTTCAAAAATTGAACAAATCCAACTGATCAATCTTTGTACAGAGAATTATACCGCAGCATTTTTAGAAGGTCTGCTACTAAGTACTTACAACTTCGACAAATACCTGAAAGAAAAAGAAACATTTCACCTAAAAGAAGTATTTATTCAGGATAAAATTTCAGATCCGGAGATTGAAGAATTGCTGGCTTTGGCTGAAGCCGTTTTTGCCGCCCGAAATTTGGTAAACGAACCGGTGTCGTACCTTACTGCTCCACGTTTTTCTGAAGAAATAGAAAAACTGGGTGAACAAGCCGGCTTCTCGGTTGAAGTATTTAATAAGCGAAAAATTGAAAGCCTTAAAATGGGAGGTCTGCTGGCTGTAAACCGTGGCAGTATCGATCCGCCAACTTTTAATATACTGGAGTGGAAACCGCAAAATGCGAAAAATAAACAACCCATCGTTCTGGTTGGAAAGGGAATTGTTTTTGATACCGGTGGACTGAGTTTGAAACCGACTGCCAACTCGATGGATTACATGAAAACCGACATGGCTGGCGGTGCTGTGGTTGCCTCTACGATTTTTGCCATTGCAAAAAACAAACTCCCGGTGCACGTTGTCGGACTTGTTCCTGCCACCGACAATCGCCCTGATGGAAATGCATATGTTCCGGGTGATGTGATTACGATGTTCGACGGGACAACAGTAGAAGTTAGAAATACAGATGCTGAAGGTCGACTCATACTTGCTGATGCATTGAGTTACGCAAAAAAATACAAACCAATGCTGGTGATTGATTATGCCACTCTAACTGGCGCTGCTGATATGATTGCCGGGGCATATGCTTCGGTTGTAATGGGAAATGCACCGGAACATCTTGAAAACCTGAAATCAATTGGTTTTGAAACTTTTGAACGGATTATAGAGGTTCCTTTATGGGAAGAATATGCCAAAGCACTGAAATCGAATATTGCCGACCTGAACAACCTGGGGGTTCGCGAAGCACAATCAACTATCGCAGGAAAATTTCTGGAACATTTTACCGATTACAAATGGATACACATCGACTCGGCCGGAATGTCTTATTTGAAAGAAGCTGATGCCTATCGCCCAGCGGGTGCAACAGGTTCCGGCACGCGGCTTTTATATCATTTTATTAAAGCTTCGTTTTGTAGATAACAGCCTCGATCCAACCAATGAATTGAACTATGAATCTTTCAAATTAAAATATAACTTTGCACCTCCTGTTAACAGGACAATTACCTCAAAAAGAAAGAGAATGAGACAGCATAAAAATCAGGGTTCTATTAGAATTGGAATTACCCACGGTGATATCAATGGAATTGGATACGAAGTGATATTGAAAACACTGGAAGATCCACGTATCTTGGAAATGTGTACACCTATTGTGTACGGTTCGCCAAAAGTAGCCGCCTATCACCGAAAAGCACTCAATATTGAAGATGTTAGTTTCAACCACATTCGTCATGCCAATGAAGCTTATGTTAACAAGGCAAACATCATTAATTGCGTAGATGAAAACGTAAGAGTAGAATTGGGAAAATCAACCGAAGAAGCAGGTGTTTCTTCTTTTAATGCATTGGAGAAAGCAACGTCAGATTTAGAGAAAGGATACATCGATGCTTTAATTACCGCACCAATAAATAAAGACAATATCCAAAGTGAGGAATTTCATTTTCCGGGGCACACCGAGTACCTGGCAGAGAAATTCGGCGCCCGCGATTATGCCATGCTGATGGTAAGTGAAACAATGAAGGTTGGAGTAGTAACCACTCATATTCCTTTGTCAAAAGTAGCAGAGAATATTACCAAAGAAGCCATTTTGAGTAAAATCCGGATCATTGCGCGTTCGCTTCAGCAAGACTTTGCAATCAATAAACCACGTATTGCTGTTTTTGGTCTGAATCCGCATGCTGGCGACAACGGATTATTGGGTTCTGAAGAAAAAGAGATCATACTGCCAGCTATCAATCAGGCTAAGAAAGAAGGGATCGTTGCTTTAGGACCGTATCCGGCTGACGGATTTTTTGGTTCGGAAGACTATCGTAAGTTTGATGCCATTCTGGCCATGTATCACGACCAGGGGCTTATTCCCTTTAAACTGGCTTCGTTTGAACGTGGCGTAAATTATACGGCCGGGCTACCGGTTATTCGTACTTCACCTGCACACGGAACAGCATATTCCATCGCAGGAGAAGGAAAGGCATCTCCGGAATCATTGAGACAAGCTTTGTACCTCGCTATCGATATTCATAAAAACAGGGAAATTTACGACGAGATAACCAGCAATCCGTTAAAGAAATACGACATCAACCCGAACCAAGTTGATGAGAGCGTGGATATTGAAGCAAGCGAAGAAGAAGACAACTTATAAACAGCATAGAAATGTACGAATATATCCGGGGAAACATTGCGGATATTAGCCCTGCCAACATTGTAATCGATGCCGGCGGAGTAGGCTATTTTATTACTATTTCACTGAATTCATACAGCCAGTTGAGCGGGAAAAAGGAAGCAAAGCTTTTCCTGCACCAAGTCGTTCGTGAAGACGCACATCTTTTGTTTGGTTTTGCCGATCGGAGTGAACGTGAATTATTCCGCAACCTGATCTCTGTGAACGGAGTTGGAGCAAACACTGCAATTATGATGCTTTCATCGCTCACTCCTGATGAAATACGGTCGGCTGTAGCCACAGGCAATGTAGCTGTTTTGCAAGGCGTTAAGGGCATTGGAGCAAAAACAGCTCAACGAATTATCATTGATTTAAAAGACAAGCTTGGGAAATTACAGGAAACAGGCCAAATTTTGCTTGCGACAGACAATACAAAACAAATTGAAGCGTTATCTGCTTTAGTCATGCTGGGATTTGCCAAAAAGGATGCTGAGAAGGTGGTTTCCAAAATCATCAATGAACAAGCAGATGCATCGGTTGAAGCAATCATAAAGCAGGCTTTAAAAAGGTTGTAAACAGGGGGAGATAATTTTAGCGAAGGCAATAAAGCCCCGAAAAATGAATGCCTCGTTGTAACTGAATTTGTATGAGACTGGACCGAAGTTTACCAAAAATATACTTCTTATTAATTCTGATTTTTACCCTGATTGTTCCTTTTACAGGACAGGCTCAGGACTTGCCCGAAATGGATACTACCGGTAATCTTCCTTATCCGTTTAAGGATCAACCCGCCTTTGGATATTCAAATCAGGATTCACTCAAACTCTTTTTGAATAAACCCAGCAATATTAAGTACGAAGTTGAGTACGATCCAATCACCGGGCAATATGTTTTGTACGAAAAAATCGGAAATCTGAATTACCGTTTGCCGCAAAGTATGTCGCTGGAAGATTACATCGATTATGATTTCGATAAATCGGTACGTGAATACTGGAAATCAAGAAGCCAGTTGGCTGACGAGGACCGAAGAGGCGGATTACTCCCGAAACTGACCATCAAAAACGAATCGTTTAACCGGATTTTTGGCGGAAATACCATCAATATTCAACCACAAGGATATGTGGAAGTAAGCTTTGGTTATCAGGTAAATACAACAAATAACCCCGCTATTCCGGAGAGGTTGCAAAAAGTGCCTACTTTCGATTTCAACGAAAAAATTCAAATGAATGTAACCGGCCAAATCGGTACGAAAATGAACATGCGGGTGAATTACAACACCGAAGCAACCTTTGATTACGAAAATAAGATGAACCTGGAGTACACCGGTGATGAAGACGAAATTCTGCGCCGCGTTGAAGCGGGTAACGTTTCGCTTCCCTTAAATGGTTCACTTATCACCGGAGCATCTAACCTGTTTGGTCTTAAGACCGAAATGCAATTTGGCAAGCTGAATGTTACTTCCATTTTCACTCAACACAAAGGAGAATCTAAAACAGTTGAAACAGAGGGAGGTGCACAGGTAGCCACTTTCGAGATTTCTGCTTCCAACTACGACGCAAACCGTCACTTTTTCCTGGCCCAGTATTTTCGCGATCATTATGACGAATGGTTGAAAAGTACAGCCGTTCCCCGCTCCCCCATTACCATTAATAAAATTGAAGTCTGGGTTACAAACAAATCAAACGATTTTACGGAATCACGCAACATTCTGGCATTTCAGGATTTGGCTGAACACAATCCGAACATCTACAACAATATCCCGCAGTTTCAGGCCAACTTGGGCTTGCCATATCCGCAAAATATTTATCCGAATAATGATGCTAACGGTTTGTATAGTGAAATGAGTTCTACTTATACTGATGCACGCATGGTAGAAAACATAACCAGTATCATGTCGCAATTCGGACAGAGTTTCGTAGGTGGAACCGATTTTGAAAAAATAGAGCAAGCCCGAAAACTGAGTCCGTCAGAATATACTGTAAATGCAACTCTGGGCTACATTTCACTGAATACCGCATTAAATGCCGATGAAGTGCTGGCGGTTGCCTATAATTTCACATCAAACGGTCAAACTTTTCAGGTAGGAGAATTCTCAACCGATGGTATTGATCCTCCTAAAGTATTGTACCTGAAGCTACTGAAAGGGACCAACCTGTCGCCAGGAAAACCAACCTGGAAACTGATGATGAAAAACATTTACAACCTGAATGCATATCAGCTAAGTAGTGAAGATTTTGAATTGAATGTTGTTTACCAGAACGATTCAACAGGCACTTACATCAATTATCTTCCAGGAAGCAGAATTGAAGGACACATCCTGCTGGAAGTGATGCGGCTCGACATGTTGAATAAACAACTTGACCCAACCAAAGATGGCGTATTTGACTACGTAGACGGAATCACGGTAAATTCAAATACTGGTCGTATTATTTTTCCTGTTGTTGAGCCTTTTGGACGGCATCTGGCCGACTCAATTATGGATCAGACTTTCATCGACAAATATGTTTTCCAAAGTTTATACGATTCAACCCGGGTAAAAGCTGAACAGGATGCAGAACATAACAAATTTAAGTTAGTCGGGAGTTATAAAGGTTCATCCAGTTCAGAAATTATGCTTGGATCGCTAAACCTGGCGCAAGGTGCTGTAAAAGTTACAGCCGGGGGTCAGGTTCTTCAGGAAAATGTGGATTATACAGTGGATTATACACTTGGCAGGGTGAAAATTATTAACCAGGCACTGCTTGAAGCCGGAACTCCAATCCAGGTTTCTACTGAAAGTGAAGACTTGTTTACAATGCAGCGCAAAACGTTGATGGGAACATATGCCAACTATGCTTTCTCCGATAATTTCAATATTGGAGCCACGATGTTGTACATGCATGAGCGCCCGCTGACAGAAAAGGTAAATTACGGTGAAGACCCTGTTTCAAACCTGATGTATGGGTTGGATGCACGCTATAATACCAATAGTATGTTGCTCACCCGGGCATTGGATGCTTTACCCTTTTACTCTACCACAACTGAATCATCAATCGATTTTGAAGCAGAATTTGCCAAACTGGTTCCCGGAAGCGCCAAATCAATAAAAGGGGCGGTATACATCGATGATTTTGAAGCCACAAAAACCCCGATTGACATGAAGGCACGGCAATCGTGGATGCTGGCCAGTACCCCGCAATATCAAAGCGACCTTTTTCCTGAAGGTAATGTAGTCAACTCACTGGATTATGGATCGAATCGTGCCAAACTTGCCTTTTACAACATCGACCCACTGTTTTTAAGAAATAACTCACTTACACCCGATTATATTAAAAACGACCGCAACATGCAGTCGAATCATTTTGTTCGTGAAGTTTTTGAACAAGAACTGTTCCCTCAAAAAGAATTTACTACGGGGGAACCAACCAATATTCAGGTATTCGATCTGGCATTTTATCCTTCCGAACGTGGACCTTACAACTACGACGCAGGAAGCAGTTCATATGCTGCCGGTGTAAATCCCGATGGAACATTAAAAGCACCTGAAACGCGTTGGGGTGGTATCATGCGCGAGATTCAAACCAGTGATTTTGAAAATTCCAATATTGAATACATTGAATTCTGGCTAATGGATCCCTTTGTTTACGACACCTTGAATCAGGAATCGGGCGGTGATCTGTATTTCAACCTGGGTGACGTATCGGAAGATTTACTAAAAGATTCGCGCAAAGCGTTTGAGAACGGATTGCCGACAACAGCTGAAGCGGCAAATGTTGACACAACCATTTGGGGTCGGGTTTCAACACAGCAATCACTGGTAAATGCTTTCGACAACACGTTAACCTCACGTCAGTACCAGGATATTGGTTTTGATGGTTTGAGTAGCAACGACGAACAATCTTATTTCCAGCAATATCTTAACGAACTGAAGAACAAGGTAAATGATGATGCCTTCCAAAAGGCCGTAGATGACCCGTCGACCGATGACTTTCATTATTTCAGGGGTTCCGATTACGATCAACAGCAGTTGTCAATCCTGGAGCGTTACAAAAAGTACAACGGACCGGAAGGTAACTCACCAACAGCTGACATGTCAAAGGAAACTTACCCGACTTCAGCAACTACAATACCTGATGTTGAAGACATTAATGGCGATAATACCCTGAACGAATACGAAAGATATTTTCAGTACCAGGTTAGTATCCGTAAAAAAGATATGTTACTGGGCGAGAATTACATTACCGACGTAAAACACAGTAAAGTAGAATTAAAAAATGGAACAGTTGGCGAAGTTGACTGGTATCAGTTTAAAATACCTGTTAACGAACCGGATAAAGTAATTGGAAATATCAGCGATTTCAAATCTATCCGTTTTATGAGGATGTTTATGAAGAATTTCAGTGATTCAGTGATCATGCGTTTTGCTTATCTCGACCTGGTTCGTGCCGACTGGCGCCGTTATACCGGCGATCTTTCGGATAAAGATGTGGCTGAATCACCCAATTCAAACTTTGAAATCTCTGCGGTAAGTATCGAAGAAAATGGTAGTCGTCAGCCGGTAAATTATGTATTGCCGCCCGGCATATCAAGGGTAATTGATCCTGCCAACCCGCAGTTGCGTCAGTTGAATGAACAATCAATGGTATTAAAAGTTACTGATCTGGAACAGGGCGATGCAAACGCAGCATATAAATCGTTGTACATGGATTTTCGCCGGTACAAAACCCTGAAGATGTTTGTCCATGCTGAAGAACTGGAGAACACTTCATTAAAAGATGACGAATTGTATTTCTTTATCCGCTTGGGATCAGATTATAATTACAACTATTACGAATACGAAATTCCGCTGAAATTAACTCCGGCAGGACGTTACAATAATGATTTGGAAAGTGACCGTGAAATAGTTTGGCCAGAAGAAAACCTGGTGGATATTCCTCTCGATATTTTTACCAATCTGAAACTTGATCGTAACGATGAACTTAGGGCTGGTGGTTCGGAAATTACCATGCAAACGATTTACGAGCAGAGCGATCCGGGCAGAAATAATGGCAAAAACCGCGTTAAAATAAAAGGTAGCCCAAATCTTGGAAATGTTGAAGTGTTTATGATGGGTATTCGAAACCGGCGAGGTCAGGTAAACACCGGACCAAAGTCAGTGGAAGTCTGGGCCAACGAACTTCGTCTTACCGACGTAGATCAGGAAGGAGGCTGGGCTGCCAACGCACGTGTTTCAGCCCGACTGGCTGACTTGGGAAGCGTAACCATGGCCGGAAGGAAACGAACACCCGGGTTTGGAAGCATCGATCAGAATATTAACAGTCGTGAAATGGATGATGTGAATGAATACGATATCTCCGCAACTGTTGATTGGGGAAAATTCTTCCCTGAACAGACAGGAGTTCGTATTCCTATGTACTATGGCTACTCAAAAAGTACAATCAATCCGAAGTACAATCCACTGGATCCGGACATTGAGCTAAAAACAGCAATGGACAGACTGGAAACCCGCGAAGAAAGAGACTCGCTCAAATATCTAACACAGGATGTCGTCGAAAGAAAGAGTATCAACTTTACCAACGTAAAAGTTGAACCTCAAAAGCAAAAAGAAAAAACTCATGTCTGGGATCCTGAGAACTTCGCGATGACCTATTCCTACAACGAAATTTCAAAACGGAATGTAAATACTGAATACAACGTGGATAAAACCCACCGGGTAATGTTCTCATATAACTACAGTAGTCGTTCAAAGTTAGTCGAGCCATTTAAAAAGGTTCAACTTTTGCAAAAAGGGCCTTTAAAACTAATTGGTCAGTTTAACTTTTATCCCTTACCTACTCAGATTTCTTACCGGACTGACTTGCTGAGACGTTACCACGAAACCCAAACCCGGAACATTACAAATCCCCAGTTAATACTACCGACGACATTCGAAAAAGATTTCCTTTGGAACCGTTATCTTGATATAAGATACGATATGACACGCTCGCTGAAATTTGATTTTTCATCGCGTGCAACTTCACGAATTGATGAACCGGAAGGGCGAATAAATCGTCGTGATGATGATTATGCCTGGAAACGCGATTCAATTCTCACAAATCTCTGGCAGCTTGGTCGCCCAACTGTATACGGACATAACTTTAATGTAAATTACATGGTACCGTTGCGCACCTTCAAGGCATTAAACTGGATGACTGCCACCGTAAGGTATTCGGGAACGTATGATTGGATTGCCGGCCCGTTAACAGATGAAACGATCAACCTGGGGAATGTAATTTCAAACTCAAGAAATATTAGTGGAACCGGAAATGCAAACCTGCAGTCATTTTTTAATAAGGTACCTTATTTTAAAGAAGTTGATCAGAAATTCAAACGTACCGGTCGCGGAAGAGGAAGCATAAATCGAAACTCATCAGGGGGCAGAAACAATCAGCAGAGCGTTCAACCTATTGAGCGCCCAAAAGAAGAAACATTTAGCAGTAATCTAAAATTGCAAAGTGGAACGCCACAGCGTATTCAACATAAATTGAACACTAAAAAAGTTAAGGTTCTGGTTACCGGAACAGAAGGGAAAGTAATCCGCGGAAGTGTTAACATTATTGATGCGAATACGATTGAATTCACTCCTTCGGTGGATGCCAATCAGGCAATGCTTACCGTCACCGGAAAACCCGGCGATCAATCATTTATGAAAGATATGCTGGATCTGACTACAAGAATGGTAATTGGTGTAAGGACTCTATCTCTTAACTATACAAAAAGCGGAAGTTCTGTACTGCCTGGTTATTTGCCAGATCCTGCACTTTTTGGTGCCGGTAATTTTTCAGGCGATCCGCAATGGGGACTGCCGAATAGCGCCGGTGGTTTTGCTCCAGGAATGCCATTCCTGTTTGGATGGCAGGATCGCGACTTTGCCTTAAAAGCAGCCGAAAGAGGTTGGGTGACAATCGACTCAACCTTGAACCAGCCTTTTATGTTCCGTACGAACGAGCGTATTAACCTGAGAGTATTATGGGAACCGCTCCCAGACCTCAGAATCGATATTACAGGCGATCGTTCTTTCTCAAAGAACATTACCGAATTTTACGATTACGATTACAGTTCCGGAAACTTCGTTGCAAACAGCTTCTCAGAATCAGGGAATTTCAGTATCACTACCATGACATTGAAAACAGCTTTTTTCTCTATTGGTAAAGGAGAAGTGAAAAGTTCTGAAGCTTTTGAAAAAATGAAAGAGTACCGGATGACAATTGCCGGCCGACTTGCAGACCAACGCGCAGCCACCGGAAATTATGATCGGAATGCTATAAATGAAAATTATCCGGGTTATCCGAATGGGTACGGTCCAAATTCCATAGAAGTTATGGTACCTGCATTTCTGGCTGCTTACCAGGGAAAAGATCCAAATAGTGTTTCACTCGGTCTGTTCCCGTCGTTCAAATACATCCGTCCCAACTGGAGTATTCGATACGAAGGAATGGTTTCGCGTATTCCGGGGCTAAATAAAGTAATGCGTTCGTTAAACCTGCAACATACATACCGTTCAAGTTATACGGTGGGTTCGTATGTAACCAACCTGAATTATTTGGAAAGTACCGACGGGTTCAGTTACGTAAAAGACTTGGCAGACAACTTTGTGCCTGCGTATGATTTCAACTCGGTGAGTATCGTAGAAGCCTTTAATCCTTTAATTAATATTGATATTACGTGGATGAGTGACCTGACAACCCGGGGTGAGATTAAACGTGCAAGGAACCTGAATCTCTCTTTTGCCAATAATCAGCTCACCGAAGTATTAAGCAGCGAATATATTTTGGGTCTTGGTTATCGGTTCACACACATGGATTTGATTATTAAAACAAAAAACTCGCAACGTGCTTATTCCAATGATTTAAATATCAGGGCTGACATATCCTATCGGAAGACCAAAACCATTTTACGTCAATTAGACGAAAGCAGTGCAGATCAGCTGATAGCCGGGCAAGGAAATTTTACCATTAAAACGTATGCGGATTATCGTTTGAGCGATAAATTTGAAATGAGGGTATTTTATGATCGGGTATTGAACGATCCATTCATTTCGACAACTTATCGTACTACCAATTCGAATTTGGGTGTCAGTTTCCGTTTCACCTTGTCGAATTAGTGTTAACAAAATCTTATGTGAGAAAAGAGTTTTGAAATCTTCCAAAAAAAATATTTTGATTTTTGATAAAAATGAAGTTTCTTGCACATGAATTGATTATAAAATGAGAAAAATAAATACAATATGGCTTCCGTGGTGGGGTCTTCTTACGTAAGTTAGGAGTTAAAGAGCCATATTGGTATTTTTAGAAAATATAACAAGGCCTGCTCCTAAAGAGTGGGTTTTTTAATGCAAAAAAGATGGTGAAACAATACAATAATATTTGGTGGTGGCACAGAAACTTTTTACAACATTCGTGAAAAGAGGATATGCCATTGTACAAATGGAAACGGCTCATCGAATTCACGATGAGCCGTTTCTGTTTATAAGCACTCCTCAAAAAGAGAGAGTAGAAAAAGAAAAATAATATCGAAATACAAAAAAATAAAATGCAAAAATTAAATCTTAAACCAGTTGTACGAAAGATACTCGCTGACACTGTAACACCGGTAAGCATTTATCTTCGGTTACGCAACCTATACCCAAAAGCAATCCTATTAGAGAGCTCGGATTACCATGGAAATGAAAACGCCCTTTCAATAATCGCTTTCAGCCCAATTGCATGTTTTACTGTTACCAATGGCGAGGTAATAAAAGAACTACCAGGACACGAGAAGGAAGTGTTTGCTTTGTCAAAACAGAGAATTCTGCATGATGAACTGGACGCGTTTTTTAAGCGTTTCAATGTAGATAGCGATCAGATTGAGTTGCCGGCAAATGGCTTGTTCGGATACCTGAATTTCGATGCCATTCAGCATTTTGAGAGTATCCGTTTTTCTTCCAGCAAGAAAGAAGAATACCAGATTCCGGAAGTGAAATATTGCTTTTACAAATATGTAATTGCAATAAACCACCACAAAAACCAGATTCAAATGGTGGAAAATCTGCAGGAAGGCGAAGAATCTAAGATCGATTATATCCATCATCTGCTAATTAACCTGAATTTTGCAACCGGACATTTCGAAACCAATGGGGAAGAGTACTCCAACATTACTGATGAAGAATACAAATACATGGTGACCAAAGGTAAAGAGCATTGTTACCGGGGCGACGTATTCCAAATTGTGTTGAGCCGTCAGTTCTCTCAGGGATTTAAAGGTGACGATTTCAATGTTTACCGGGCACTTCGTTCCATCAATCCTTCGCCATATCTTTTCTACTTCGATTATGGTACTTATCGGATTTTTGGTTCGAGTCCCGAAGCAGAGATACGAATCAATAAAAACAAAGCATTCATTCACCCGATTGCAGGTACTTTCAAACGTACCGGGAATGATGAACAGGATCGTGAACTGGCGGAGCAACTCAGTAAGGATCCCAAAGAAAATGCAGAACATGTGATGCTGGTTGACCTGGCCCGAAACGATTTAAGCCGGAATGCTGAAAATGTTATTGTTGAAACCTACCGCGAAGTACAGTTTTTCTCGCACGTGATTCATTTGGTTTCACAGGTTTCAGGTGAAATTAACGACGATACCAACCTGATCAAAGTACTCGGTGAAACATTTCCGGCAGGAACCTTGTCCGGAGCACCAAAATATAAAGCAATGGAACTGATAGATCAGTATGAAAATCAGAACCGCGGATATTACGGCGGATGTATCGGATATCTTGGTTTCGACCGATCAGTAAATCATGCAATTATGATTCGTTCCTTCCTGAGCAAAAACAATAAATTATTTTACCAGGCTGGTGCAGGTGTGGTTGCCAATTCAAAAGAGGAAAGTGAATTGCAGGAGGTGAACAATAAACTGGCAGCCTTGAAAAACGCTATTGAAATGGCAAAAAGTATCAATTAAAAGCCTTTCAACTATTCAGAAAAATTAAAAGGAATGAAAATACTAGTGATAGATAATTACGATTCGTTTACCTACAACCTGGTTCATGCTATTAAAAAGATCTCGGGCTTGCAGGTAGATGTGTTCCGAAACGATGAAATCTCATTGGAGGAGATCGAAAAATACGACAAAATTGTTCTGTCGCCTGGCCCTGGGATACCTGAAGAAGCGGGGTTATTACTCGACATCATTCGCGAATTTGGTCCAAAGAAAAGCATGCTCGGTGTTTGTTTGGGTCATCAGGCAATTGCAGAAGCCTTTGGTGGCGAATTATACAACATGAATCATGTATTGCACGGAGTTGCAACACCGATAAACCTTACGGAAAATAAATCAGTGCTGTTTAGTGGCCTACCGAATACTTTTGATGTAGGGCGCTATCATTCATGGATCGTAAAAAAGGAAAACCTGCCTGGTTGTTTCGAAGTTACAAGTATCGATAGCAATGGATTGATCATGTCGATGAAACACAAAGAATACGATGTGCAGGGTGTTCAGTTTCACCCCGAATCGGTACTGACACCGCTGGGTGAACAAATTTTAAAAAACTGGCTGAAAACCGATTTGAACGATAAATAAATTGAAA
>DAOPJR010000080.1:0-15473 GCA_035399765.1 Draconibacterium sp.
CAAACGGATATTCCAGCACACAATAATCGAGTACTTCATCCAGACTGATTCGGAAGGAATAATTTTTCTGTTGACAGAATGAATCAAGCTTTGGGAGGTAAATTTCGCGGTCTTTCAAAATTCTGGTTTGAAAATCCAGTATCTTTTGACGTTGTTCAGGTGTTCCAGGTACGTTGGCAATAAAAGGTTCGTGCCGACCGTCTTCCACTCCGAAATTCAAAGGGGCCACATACGGAATTGAAACATCCACATCGTCGGGATACAGCCAGCGATGATAAACTACGGTTTGACCTCCTTTGCTGATGCCGGTACTAATCCATTTTCCTGAATAGTATCTTTTCATGATTTGAAGCACCCGATGATGATCGGCAGCAGCGTTTCGAACGGTTAGATAATCCCAGTTGAGCGTATCGGGCCACGATTTTCCGAAATAGCGGTGTTCAACACAAATCTGGTTAGCTTCCAGCATTGGACTCAGCTCATTGACATAAGTCGGTATGGCAGCATACGAAGCCGTGTACCCTTCGGTAATGAACACTACCGGCGCAGCTTTGGCTTTATCGGCAACAAATACTTGCTGTAAGAAAGTTCCTTCCCCTGGATGTTCATGGTCTAAAGGTTGTTCAACCATAATTTGGTAAGTAGCTGAAAAGAAGTCATTTCCCTGGATTTTTTCAACGCTTTTGATTTCAGGTTGTGTTTTAAGAAATGTCTCCAGATCGGCAGATTGTGCAGCTACCGAACCAGCAATGAACAGGATAAATATTAAATAAGTGAGTCTTTTCATCATTTTTAATTTTCTTCAAAAATCCGGAACTCATATACCGGAGGTACTGTTCTTATTGTATTAATCAAGTTGCAAGTAAAAGATTTAAACCGAAAATGATAAGTAAACAGCAATAAAAAAGGCCCCGAGGGGCCTTCTCTTGTAAAACTATTTTGTTATGGTAAGGTCAGGATTTCAGAATATTCGCCAAATGATCCTAAATCAGGAATATAGTGTTCTAAGGTGAGTGAAATCACTTTCCCATCCATAGTTCCTGTACCAACTATCCGGACATCCGATTCGTAATAACCGCTGTACCAGGCCAACTGATCTTCAACGGTAACAACGTTTCCTTCTACTGTAATGGTTACATCAATCCCAACATCGTACAACTCTTTGGCTTTATAGAGTGTTTTGGAACCAACCACCAGTTTATAGACTTCAACCGTCCATCCTTCTTCAAATAATTCAGAGGTGAAATTAGCTGTACCAACATAATCGAATTTAAATCCGGCTTTATAGGTTGCAGTATTATACAATTCCGAAGCATTATCGCTGGTTATTGTAAGTTTGAATACATATGTTTTGGTTGGATCCAACTGATCAGCACTAACCAAAGGTACTATTTTAACATAGGCTGTTCCTTCACCATCCCCAAATGTAACGCTGTTACTTTCAAGAGCAAATACACCATCGATATCCGCGTTCATTTCCAGTTCGATACTGGCAGTTGCAGAACCACTCAAATCGGAACGTACAAGAACACAACTAACCGAAAAATTGTTGTTTGCCGAAAGTACATTGTCGGGAACAACGGATGAAGCAAAACTTACATAAGGGCTATCTGGTTCGTATATTGTCCCGATATTCTCCTGGTCGCAGGAAGAAAGTGCCAGGGCAACTACTGTTATTAATAAATATATTTTCTTCATGATATTCATTTTTAGAATTAATTGTCAGCCCATGGATTTTGGTCTGACACTGGACTCATATTCTTATTTCCATCAAATTCCGCTTGAGGAATCGACATCACAAAATCAGGATATTCAGGATTAAGTGTATTTAAAGACAGTAGTTTATCCGGGTGATTGCTTCCTTCGAAGTCGCGGGAGAAACCGGTTTTTAATCTTTTAATATCCAAAATTCTTCCTGTTTCTCCCCAAAGTTCGATTCTGCGCTGCAGAATGATTTCATCGAGGAGGGTAACAGAACCTCCGGCTGGCGTAGTTGGCCCGTTAGCATCGTTTATAGTGAGCGTGTTTGCATCTGTTAACGATGAAATATTATATTCAGGATCGCGTTCAGCCATTAAATTTGTAAGTATTGTTCTGGCCTGAGGATATTTTCCTTGCATGCACATGGCTTCTGCCTGTACCAGCATCATTTCTTCATGACGCATTAAAATGTAATCGCCCAATGCGTTTGTTGCATCCGAAAAGCGGAACTTAAACTGGTTATAGCTGAACGCCGGGCCTAATGGGGCATCTTCTGCCAAAGGTCCGTTCCACCAAAAGTTTTTTCGAACATCGTCGTTCGACATTTGATTGTATAACCATGAGCTGATACATTTTCGGGCGTTTTGAGCATAATAATCTGCACTGGCATCCATATGAGAAAAGAATGAACCAAAAACCCCTGATTGTTCAGAAATGATACTCAAGCCCCAAAGTACGGTAGAAGCAGATGCATCATTAAAGGCAAAACCGTTGCTCAGGTCATCCATGCTCAACATACTTGTTCCACCGCTTAGTGCAATTGTCGCAGCTGATTCGGCAGTGGCCCAATCATTTTTCTCTAATGCGATGTTGGCTTTAATTCCGTTAGCAGAGTAATAATCGATGTGCGACGGATGGCTTTTGGGAGCTGCACTGCCCGGATCCAACAATGTAATTGCTTCTTCAATATCAGCATCAATACGTGTATAAACATCGGCAACCGTACCACGTGGCTGTCCTTCTGAGGTGTTGGTTGTTGGTTCGGTGTAGATTGGTACACCTGGTGCATTTTCGTTTCCTGCATAGGTTTGCTGATAGAAGCGAATCAGGCTGAAGTAAGCATAAGCCCTTAGCGCATATGCCTGACCGATAAGGCTATTAATCTCTGATGGTTCGCCAATCATTCCCTCTTGAGCGGCAATAATCGCGTTTACATTCGAAATCATAGTATAATAGAAAAACCAAACAGAATAGGGGCGTCCTTTTTTATTTACATAATCCGATTTTACATTGTATATGTAATCGTAGTAAAACCAACCTGAGCCTTCTTCATTCTGAATCATATCTTCGCCCATTAAATCGTAAGCCAGAATAAAAGCTGTAACTCCGAATTCTTCATCTTCCCAGCCTTGTGACCATGCAGTAGGCTGATACATGGCTCTGTAAATTCCGTTCAGTGCGACATTCGCCTTGGCGACATCTGAAAATAATACGTCGCCGGATGTGCTGTCGGTTGGATTGGTGTCGAGGTAGTTTTCACACGAACTTACCATTACAACAGCAACTATTACTAATAGAATTTTATATAGTTTCATAGTGACATGTTTTAAAATTTGACTTCAATACCCAAAAGACTTGTTCTGTCAGGTGTATATGCAAAATTGGTAGAACCGTTAAAATCATACTGAGGGTTCATGCCATCAAGGTGAGTGAAAAGTGCAACATTATCGATAGTTACATATGCTCTCACACTGGAGATTCCAATCCGTTCCAGAATGTGTTTAGGCAAAGTATAACCCAGAGTAACATTTTTAATCGAAAAGTAGGAAGCATCGATCAAATCATTATCGGTGAAAAGCCTTGAAAAGCCTGTGCCATTTTGAATCCTTGGAACATCAGTAACGTCTCCCGGCTGACGCCAGGCGCGCAATACCCTATCCGCATAGTTTGTTCCGATATAGACCGGATTTGTAAGTCCTTTGTAAACTGATTCATACACTTCGCCACCAACTGAGAAGGTAGTCATAAACGAAAAGTCGAAATTTTTAAAAATAATAAAATCACTTCCAAAAGCTCCGTAAAAGTCTGGTATGCGACTTCCAGATACTACTTTACTTTGTGAAGCTTTTTGATAGTCGGCAGAAATATAGCGTTCACCCGGATTTCCATTTTCATCGAGGTCGTACACCCAGTACAACTGAGCTCCTGTTGTTATATCAACCCCGGCAGACTGAGCCAGGTAGTAAGAGTTTATTTCTCCACCTTTCTTTTGAATGATGTTGCCATTAACAATCTGATCCTGTTCACCGTCCAATTCAACGATTTCGTTTTTAAGTGTAGTCAGGTTTAGATTGGCACTCCAGCTAAAATCTGGTGTTTCGATTAGCTTGGTACGCGATGTGAATTCAAATCCTGTGTTGAGCATTTCGCCTACATTGGCCCAGTAACTGTCGAATCCCAGGGATGTAGCCATTGGTTTTTCCATCAGCATGCTTACCGTACGGCGTTGGTAGTATTCAAGGCCAAATTCCACTTTTTTCCAAAGTGTACCTTCGATACCGACGTTGAAATTATTGTTCTCTTCCCATTTGATACTTGTATTTTCCAGTGCTGAAAGTAAAGCTCCGTTCAGGTTGGCGTTCGACCAATCCAGGCTGTAAAGTGACTGCCAGCCATAATAAGTACCTATATTATCGTTCCCCTGTTTCCCGTAACTGGCTTTCAGTTTCAGGTTATCAATCCATTCCTGGCTCATCATAAAAGTTTCCTCGCTTATTCTCCAGGAAGCTCCAAGAGACCAAAATTTCCCCCAACGAAAATCTTTATTAAAGCGAGAGGAGCCATCAGTTCTAAAACTTGCCGACAGGTAGTATCGATCCGAAAAATCATAGGTGAGGTTACTCAGGAATGATTCGATGGCATAATTATCCTCAAATGATGTAAGTTTAGAAACTGTTGAACCAGGTGCCAGTTCTTTAATTCCTGCATAAGGGAATCCGGTTTTTTCACCTTCCATTTCATTCACCACCAGTTTATAAAACTCATGGCCAGCCAACACGTTAATGCTATGGTTTCCAAAATCTTTTTCATAACGCAGGAGTTCGTTTGCCGTGAAGGAATAATTCCTGTTGTGGGTGATATTTAAACGGCCATTTACAATGGCACCATCACCAAAATCAGGGTTATTGTAACTGGTTGTGCTGGTATTTATATAATCGAAACCAACATTGCTAACTAAGCTAAGTCCCTTTAAAGCATCACCAAATCCACTTCCAAGAAGGTCGAAATGGAATCTCCCGGAAAGGTTGTCGGCTGTTGTTTCGTACGAATCTTCATACAAAGTTGCTACAGGATTCCAGTTAGGATTTGCACCAGAAGGACGGGAAAGGCCATAATCGAACTGTTTTTGTCCCAGTTCATCCAACACCGGGTTACCATTTGTATCCTGAACATACACGGGATAAATTGGTGCCATGAATTGGGCAGAATACCATACGTTGTTTGTGTACGAAGTTCCCTGGTTGGCCAGGAAATTTGTTTCTGTTTTCGAGAAATTGACGTTTCCACCAAAATTAAACCATTCGGCAGGCTTAAGTTCGGTGCCGATTCTTCCGGAAATTCGCTGGAAGTCAGTCGTTTTAAGCGTGCCCTCTTTTGAGAGATAAGCTATTGATGAAAAAATCTTCGCTACATCAGTGCCTCCGTTAATAAAGAGCTGGTATTCCTGGTACGAAGCATTCTTGTTTGTAATTTCACCGAGCCAGTCAGACTCATATTTAAGCTTAGCTGAAGGGTTTATTTTTCCGGTAACCGGATCAATCAACTGTGATATCGACATGTCGTATGGATTGTACATTTCATCGGTTCCAAAAATTCCTGAGTTTCCTGTCATTGCTGCAATGGCAGCTTCACCGGCCAGGTCTGGGTGTACTCCACTACGGTAAATCAATTCATTCTTATACCCCTGGAACGAAGCTTCGATAAAATCTGCTGTATTCAGGGTTTTGTATGGTTTAATGGCGCGGTTGACAAATCCATGAGTAGCTTTTAATTCCACAGAAAGTTGATTAGAACCACCTTTTTTTGTGATGATTACAACTACCCCGTTTGCGCCACGCGAACCATACAAAGCACCTGCGGAAGCATCCTTCAAAATAGTCATTGATTCAATGTCTCCCGGATTGATTGCGTTCAGGTTCCCGTCATACGGAACACCATCGACAACATACAGCGGATTATTACTTGAATTGATTGATCCGAAACCGCGAATAACGATGCTGGCACCGTCACCAGGCTGTCCCGATCCGGATGTGGATTGTACCCCGGCAACCTGACCTTCCAGTGCTTTCGAAATATTGGCAACAGGCCTTTTCTCCAGCACATCATTTTTTATTACTTCGGCCGAACCGGTAAACGATTCTTTCTTGGCTGTTCCGTAGGCTACAACCATTACCTCATCAACTCCGATTATTTCATTTTCCAATTGAACATTGTAAATGGTTTGGGTTGACACCGGAACTTCCACGGTTCTCATTCCAACGAAGGAGAAAACCAGTATGTCATTCTCTGGTGCATTTAGTGAGAATTCACCATTGGCATTTGTTATAGTACCGATAGTGGTACCTTTTACAACTACCGATACTCCGGGAATTGGCGATCCATCATCAGATGAAGTCACTGTACCCGTAATTTGCTTTGCCTGGGCGTAGATTGTACTAACTCCAATAAACAAAGCTACAACGAACAGAAGTAGTTTTTTCATAGACAAAAATTTATGTTAATACTCAAACAATTACTTTTCATTTGCTCTTTCAAATAAAAAAACTCCCGCTGGGGAAGCGGGAGTATATTTTGTTTTGGGTGTTAATTACACATTCTCTACATTTTGTAATGCTGTTTAATACTATTTCTATGATAAAGTAGATGTGTTTCTTATATTATTTTCTCCTAATTCCCCGTTTTTAAAACCTTTCAAAAATGTATGTCAAATTGTTTTGCATGGTCTTTCAATCAAACATAGTGAATGCCTTCGTTAAAAATTTATAATATCAATCAACGTAGTAATGTTCTATGTAAAATGCAGAGAATGGTATGTGAAGTGTAAAAGCCTGATTTTTGTTGTAGTTGGTAGATAAAATAGTGTTGTTTGCCGATAGGAATCTGTCGCAAGTATAAAAAGCGGTTAAAAACCGCTCTTTATACTTCATGCTTTTATGTTTTGTTAATTGTACCCCGGATTTTGTTCTAGACCAGAAGAAATATCTGTTTCTCTTTTTGGAATTGGAAGGATAGCGCGGTTAAAATCGGCTCCAATTTCCTGGTTCAGACTGGGCGAATACACAGATCTTCCATTTCGCCAGGCGTCCCAGCAGCGATGTCCTTCTGCTACTAATTCTTTTCTCCTTTCTGTCAAAATATCGTCAAGCGTTACTGAAGCAACATCGGTGTAACCTGTGATCCTGTTTTTACGCAGTTCATTTAAATACCATGCTGCATCGTGGTCGCCTGATGCATTTCCTCCTTTTAATTTTGCTTCAGCAGCAATCAGGTACACTTCAGATAAACGAATGACAATTGGATTATTTAGATACAAATTACCATCTCTGCCAGGATACTTCTGAGTGTAATAGCCTTGAGTGTCCGTTTCATCGTCTTCCCACTCAATTAATTGCGAACGAATGTCATTGGCGTCTGCAGTCAACAGTTCGTAGCCCTGCACCGAGTAGGCACATTCTCCATAGCCGGAAGCGTGCGTATAATACCCGATAGAGTTTCGCTGAGAGCTGTGGTTTGGAGTTGTCAGAATCTCAAACATGGCTTCTGATGCACCTTCTACACCCCAAACATTCAGGTAGTTATTAATGGTGTACAACGAATAAGGAGAGTTGTTGATAACTTCCTGGGCAGCAGATAGCGCTTCACTGTTTTCTTCAAGATACAGGTGCACACGTGCCAGGAGCCCTTTGGCAGCCCAGTAGTTAATTCTTCCCAGATTTTGGTCCTGAGAAAGAAGGCTAAGCGCAGTACTCAGATCGTTCTTTATAAATGTATAGGTTTGCTCCAGTGTTGAACGGGTAGGTTCGTAGTCAACCGGATATTTCTCGTTTGAAATTGGAATACCTGAGTTAGCCGCATTTACGTCGGTGGTGCTTGGCAGTTTGGCAAACAGGCGGGCTACATCGAAATGCATGAGTGCACGGAGGGCATATAACTGGCCTTTTAAATCGTTGTATTGGTCTTCTTCACCTGTTTCAACGTTTATTGTTTCTACTACACTGAGTATGTCATTTATTCGGCCAATAAGTGTATATGGTATTTGCCAGAAATGTTCAGCAAAACTGGATTCAGTACCGTGTTCAAAACGAGCCATTGGCGAAATCTGGTTGTTGGAGGCGGTATAATCGATATCCCCGCCTTTTAAATCAGCATAGGCAATAAAATCACCTCCGTAGTATGAATACGGTTCAGTATTTTGTCCCAAACCAAGGTCAAAATCGATCATTCCGGAATAAACACCATTTACTGCGTATCCGAGATCGGTGACAGAAGAAATTGCTTCACTCGTTGGTAAAGCGTCAGATGGACTTTGGTCAAGAAAATCTTGGCAACCTGCAAAGAAGATGGCAAAGCCCAGAATTATGATATATTTTAATCTTTTCATGATCATTTATTTAAAATTCAACATTAATTCCGAACAGGAAATTTTTCGTAATCGGGGTATCCACTGTGCGGTATCCATTAAGTGTTACTTCCGGTTCAATAGTGTCTTCTTTAGCCCAGGTCCAGATATTATTGCCACTTACTCTCAGTTGTACATTACTCATATACATTTTCTGCGCAATGCTTTTAGGTAAGTTGTAAGTCAGCGAAATATCTTTTAACCTGATGTGGTCAGTAGATAGTACGTGTCGTGATGACCAGCGGTCGGGACGATCGCCACTCCATCCAACAGGGCGTGGATTATCCACGATGTCACCCGGTTGCTTCCACCAGTTATTTTCAACATCCTTTGCTAAATTGAATGACCCCAATCTGACTCCATCATGATGGAAGAAGTAGCCTGGGTAATCGAAAAGGCTTCCACCATACTGGTAAGTGAATAAGAAAGAAAATTCAAATCCCTTATAAGTGAAAGTATTTGAAATACCTCCCATAAAATCAGGAATAGCTTTTCCCTGGATGGTTGGTTTAGCGAGCGCGCGGTAATAAGTAAGCTCATCCGAGTTGTCCGGATCGAGATAGAACTGGGCCATCCCGTTCTCAGGATTTACACCTGCATAGGTTGGCAGGTAGAAGGTATTGATGGATTCGCCTTCGCGTAAGAGATACATACCGCCGTCACCGCTGATAATTTCATCTCCATTCGGAAGTTTATCAACAATAGCACTAATGGTAGTGAAGTTAAAATCAGTATTCCATTTGAAATCGCCCCTGATAATGTTAGTCGAGTGGATTTCAATTTCAATCCCCTTGTTGGTTAATTCCCCAATATTTTGCCACGAAGTTTCAAACCCGGTAAGATATGATAAGGGTACCTGCATCAACAGGTCTTTGTTCTTTTTATGATAATATTCTGCTGAAGCAGAAATCCTCTTGAACAGCCCCAATTCGATCCCAACGTTCATATTGTATGATTTTTCCCAGCTTAAATCTGCATTGTCGGGTTGAATGATATAAATGGCACTTTCAGAACCATAACCACTTGCAAACGAATAGAGGCCCATATGTGCATAGTAGTCAATTGGGAGTGTTCCGTTTGTACCATACGAAGCTCTTATCTTGAAGTCGTCGAGCCACTCGGCAGAAAGAAAACCTTCCTGAGAAATCCGCCATGCTCCTGATGTAGACCAGAATGTTCCCCAACGGGTGTTGGTACCAAGCCGTGATGAACCATCGGAACGAATACTAGCCGAAACATAATACTTGTTGTCGAAATTGTAGTTCATGTTACCCAGAAAGGACATCAGGTTGGAAGAGGAAGATGAACTCCCTACGGAAAGTTCTTGTCCGTTGGATAAGTCAGGAAGTTTATATGTTGAATAATTTTCAGCAACTCCTTCCATTGTTTTGTAGGTCAGGCCTTCGGCTTCGTAACCTCCTAAAACCTGCACACTGTGTTTTTTAAATTCTTTATTGAAGTCGGCAATAAACGATGCATTTTTAACAATGGTGGTGTAAGTCAGCATCTGTCCCAATCCATTATGAACTTCTCCGTCAACACTTTGAGGAGCCCACCAAATAAACGTTTTCGAATCGGAATAGTCGAGACCAAAGGTCGATCTAAGAGAAAGAAACGGTAGGATTTTCATATTGACATTAGCATTCGACAAACTACGGTAGCGTTTTACATTGTAGGTTTGGTCGGTGGCTGCACCGCTTGGTTCAAGAATTTCCAATGCGTTATTAACATTTCCCATCCCGGCATTCTGGTTTAATGTTCCATCTTCATTATAAACAGGCTGTGTAGGGTTCATTTCAAAGGTCATGCTAAGCGGAGATGTATATCCAATGCCTTGTTCCTGGTCAGATTGATCTCCATACCCATTTTGATTTGTATGCGAAAGCAATTGTTTTATACCAAATTCGAGCCAGTCGTTTGATTTGTGATTCAGGTTTAAACGCCCGGTGTAGCGGGTGAAGTCGCTACCTGCTACGATTCCATCAATTTGATTTAAGCCCAGACTGGTGTAAAAATTTGTTTTTTCCCCACCTCCTGAGGAGGAAAACTGATAGTCCTGACTTTTACCTGTGTTGTAAATAACATCTCGCCAGTTGGTATTTGCCGAAGGTGAAGTAATTCCCCACTTCCCTCCATCAGGATCTTCCTGCACATATGCAATTGCACGGGCTAAAACTTCGGGATCCTGGTAGCCCGGATCGCCGGGATAAAGTCCCGGTTCATACCAATACAGGTAAGCACCAATCAAAGCATCGTTAACATAGTCGATGTATTGATCAGCACTCATAGGTTGATAAACCTTGTTCATAGCTGTTTGTGATGTACCAACCGTAGCCTTAAAATTGTACCTGGTTTTTCCGGATTCGCCTGTTTTTGTGGTGATCAAAACTACCCCGTTTGCTGCACGCGATCCGTAAAGCGAAGCCGCTGCTGCATCTTTCAATACAGTAATACTTTTAATATCTTCAGGATTAAGTGTTGACAGCAGGTCGGAGGAAAAGCCGGTGTAACCAAAAACTCCGGTCTCCATCGGTATTCCATCAATTACATACAACGGAGTAGTAGATGAGTTGATAGAACCGACTCCGCGAATCTGAATCTCGCCTGATGCACCCGGCGCTCCGGTTGTAGAACTTACTCTTACTCCTGAAACCCTTCCTGAAAGCATTTTATCGACGGATTCAGAAGTTGTTACACCAACTAATTCATCAGAGTCAACTTTTTGAGCAGACCCTGTGTATGATGAACGTTTAGTGGTGCCGTAAGCTACTACCAGCACTTCATCTACTCCGATTACATCGTTTTCCATTTTTACGTTGTAAACGGTTTGAGAAGTAACCTGAACTTCCAAAGTTTTCATCCCGACAAAGGAGAAAACCAGTATTTCATTTTCAGGTACATTTAGTGAGAATTCACCATCGGCATTTGTTATAGTTCCAAGAGAGGAACCTTTTATAACTACCGATACTCCGGGAATAGGTGATCCATCATCAGATGAAGTCACCGTACCTGTAATTTGCTTTGCCTGGGCGTAGATTGTACACACACCAATAACCAAAGCTACAACAAATAGAAGTAGTTTTTTCATAGACAAAAATTTATGTTAATACTCAAGCAATTACCCTTCGCTTTTTCTTTAAAAAAAACTCCCGCCGGGGAAACGGGAGTCTGAATATCTGCCAGCCGGCCAGATATAATCACTTTTTACACGGTTCTGCTGTTCACTATTTCTATGTAAATAAGTGGAGTCTTCTCTGTAATTTTCTGTTTTCCCCGTTATCCCCGTGTATCTTTTAATCAAAGAATTACCATGTTTAATGGTTTCCTGATTTACAGAGTTTTATCAAACATAAAAAGGAATAAGCATTGATTCAGAAAATTATCAATCAACGTCATGAAAATATATATGAGCAACTTGTTTGGTGAGAATAATGGAAATTTGGGTTGTTTGCAGATAAAACTTGGGTGTTTACAGATTGATAAACATTTTTGCATAAAAAAGGCGGGTAAAACCCGCCTGTGTCATTATGCCGCGATATCTGCAAATGCTTCCTGCAAAATATCGGGATACAAATCGTTAAATTCCTGAAGGCACCAATGATACAGCTCTATTCGCTGTTGAGGTTCTACCCAGTTGATGCATTTGTTTAGTTCTTTTCTGAACAAGTCTCTGCTGAAACTCACTTTCGGCAGGATCATTTTCGCGTACTCCATCATAGCTTTTGTCTTTTTTGAACTGTTTGCATCAATTTAACCTTTGAAAATGAATTTAAGTATGTTGAAGAATATGCTTTAACAGTATTTAATATTTAAATTTTGCTGTGATTTTGGTAACTATTTACAAGCAAGATATTTACATTTTTTGCTAAAATCTCTGTTTCAGAACATGTAATTTTTTTAAACAAATCAGAATATGATTTCTTCTCTACAAGATTGATTTTACGAAGCCTGAAATATCCTCTTTAAAATTTGTTGAATGCGTTAAAGTGTTTACAAAAGCACTTCCGATTATAGCTCCACTCGCATAATCACAAGCATTCTTAAAAGTAGCTCTATCTGAAATTCCAAACCCTATCAACCTTGGATTTTTTAGGTTCATATTTTGCACTTTCTCAAAGTAATCGCGATGGAAGTCTTCAACTTTTTTGCCGGCCCCGGTCGTTGATGCTGATGAAACCATATAAATAAAACCCGAACTTGATTTATCGATTTCCCGAATCCTGGATTCGCTGGTTTGTGGTGTGATCAGTAAAATGTTATGCAAATTATTTGCCTCGAAATAGGATTGGTAAAATTCCTTGAATTCATCCAGCGGAAGATCGGGAAGAATTGTTCCGTCAATCCCAATCTCGGCACATTTTTTACAGAAACGCTCGACACCATATTGGTAGACAGGATTGATGTATCCCATCAGGATTAGTGGGATATTAACAGAGCTTCGGATTTCTTTTAGCTGGTCGAAAAGCAGGTTCAGGCTCATCCCGTTTTTTAAGGCTTTTTCGCTGCTTTGCTGAATAGTTGGCCCGTCAGCGGTAGGGTCAGAAAAGGGCATCCCTATTTCGATGAGGTCGACGCCATTTTTTTCCAATTCCTGAATGATTTCTATAGTATCATTCAGATTGGGGAAACCAGCTGTAAAATATATCGATAATATGTTGTTTTGCTTATTTTGGAAAAGTTGGTTGATTCTGTTATTCATCTTTTGCTTATTTTTCTCTTTTAATATCGAAGGAAGTTCGTTCTGGTAGTGACAAAAGCTCATTGGTGATCTTTTTAATACCCAAAATAATCGAGGTAAGTTTCCATATCTTTATTTCCGCTTCCCGAAAGATTGATCACATTCACATCATCCGGCTTCATTTTCAGCATTTCAAGTGCTGCCAAAGCGTGTGCCGATTCGAGAGCAGGGATAATTCCTTCTTTCTGAGTTAGAAGAAGAGCGGCTTGTAACACTTCTTTGTCGGTGGCGGCAAGGTATTTTGCCCGACCTGATTTAAAAAGATGGGAATGGATGGGGCCAATTCCCGGATAATCAAGACCTGCCGAAATGGAATAAGGCTCGGTAATTTGTCCATCATTGTTTTGCATCAAATACGTTCGGCTCGAATGTAAAATACCCGGCGAACCAACAGTAAGTGTTGCCGCTGTTTCATCAGTATCCACTCCTTTTCCGGCAGCCTCCACTCCAATTAATTCAACCTGTTCATCATCCAGAAAATGATAAAAAGCTCCAGCGGCATTGCTTCCGCCACCCACACAAGCCAGAATACGCGTGGGTAATTCCGACCCGGTTTGTTCGAGCAACTGGCTTTTCATTTCCTTGCTGATTACCGATTGGAAGCGGGCTACCATGTCGGGGTAGGGGTGTGGCCCCACTACCGAGCCAATAATGTAATGTGTATCCACCGGATTATTAATCCAGTCGCGCATGGCTTCGTTGGTCGCATCTTTTAAAGTTTTATTCCCACTGTGCACCGGGATAACTTCTGCCCCAAGCATCTTCATCTTTTTTACGTTTGGGGCCTGCCTTGAAACATCGAGTGCTCCCATGTACACCACGCATTTCAGGCCTTTCAACGCGCAAACTGTGGCAGTAGCAACTCCGTGTTGTCCTGCGCCTGTTTCTGCAATAATTCGCGGTTTTCCAAGTTTTTCCGCCAGTAAGATCTGTCCGACAGTGTTATTGAGTTTATGCGAACCGGTGTGGTTCAGGTCCTCACGTTTCAGGAAGATTTTTGTCCCATAGTGTTCTGATAGGCGGCTTGCATAATAAAGCGGAGATGGCCTGCCTACGTAATTCTTCAATAATTGGTCAAATTCTTTTCTGAATTCTTCCGATTCAATAATTTCGAGGTAGCGGCGTTTCAATTCGTCGATGTTGGTGTACATCATTTCGGGGATCCATGCTCCACCAAATTCCCCGTAATATCCTTTTTCGTTAACTTGATATTTCATTTTTAAAAAGTTGGAAGTCGGAAGACCGAAGATGGAAGTTTTATCATTCTAATCTCCCGCATATATTAACACTAATGTTTTAATTCGTTTATAAAATAATTTAATTGCTCTATACTTTTTCGTCCCGGTTCCTCTTCAAAACCACTGTTTAAGTCCACGCCTGCCAACATTGGATGATTGAGTTGCAAAACACTTTCTGCATCATCGGGAGAAATTCCTCCACTTAGCAGGAAAGGTGTTTTTCCTGAATATTTTTTAAGTACTGACCAATCAAATTTTTCTCCTGATCCACCATGTAATTTCGTTTTTGTATCGAACAGAAAATAATCTGTTACGCCTTCAAATGGCTGGGTCGTATTGAAATTGAAATTTTCGTCCACTGAAAAAGCTTTCAAAACTTTCAACCCCTGATTTTTCAGAATCTGACAGGTTTTAGGATTTTCTTTTCCGTGCAGTTGGATGTATTCAAAACCAAAATTCTTTGCCAGACCCATAATTTCGAAAGCATTTTCATCGACAAAAACACCAACTTTTGGTAAGGCCGAATTGAAAAGTCCTGCATCAGGTTGCTCACCTACAAACCGTTTTGATGGTGCATAAAATATGTACCCCAGCAAATCAACGGGCAGCTGCTCCACCCGTTCGCGGTTTTCCGTGAACTTCATTCCACAAACTTTTATAATCAGGTTTTTCTTCATTTCTTCCTTATTAATGTCATACTCTCGTCAAAATGACATAAATCGGATTAATTTTTAAGCTTCAATAAACTTCCTGCAGGCTTCTCCCGGGTTATCCGTTTTCATAAACGTTTCTCCGATCAGAAATCCCCTAAATCCATTTTGTCGCAGATAGCGAATTTCGCTGGCACCGGACAGTCCACTCTCTGAAATCTTCACAAATTTGTCGGGAATGAGTTTCGAGAGTGCGATTGAAGTTTCGATGTTCACCTCAAAGGTTTTTAAATCGCGATTGTTTACTCCAACGATATCTACAAAATCATTTACTATTTCGAGTTCTTCTGCGTTATGAATCTCCATTAGAACTTCCATTCCCAGATTTTTTGCCTGCCTTGCCAGTATTTCTGCCTGTTCATGTTCCAGACAAGCTGCAATAAGCAAAATAACATCGGCTCCGTAAG
>DAOPJR010000081.1:0-15091 GCA_035399765.1 Draconibacterium sp.
AATCTGATGTCCAGTGTTCTGTTTGGCCTGGTTTTACCGAAATCCATATAGAGTTTTCGGGACACAAAGTGGTTTTGCAGGCCCAAAAGGCCATCCGGTAAAGTGGTTTATTTACCGAAAATGTCATTCCGGTTCCTGAATCCTGATCAATCACAGTAACCTGGTGGTCAGAAGCTTTGTTGCTAAAACCTGTGATGTTGAGGAAGACATTGCTTCTGCTTTCCAGTTTGTTGGTGAATATTAATTGGTTCTCGTCAATTTTAAGAAATCCTTTTGGATCATCCGGGGTAGAAATCTCGTACGGGAAAATGATTTTAAACGGTGGTCCGCTTTGTTTGTTATCGATCATTAAAAAATTATGGTTGAATTGGTCGGTTTCAATGGCTTTTTCTCCGGTGTTCTCAAGCGAATGTTCAATCGAAAAGCCATCGCTTTTAAGCCGGATGGTTTTGGTATAAATGTATCCATAACCAATGTCGCTATTCATGATATGTGTAAACGATATCCAGTCTTTGCCCTGTTCTGTCTTCCATTTTCCATGGTCCAGTATTTTATAGGTAGCAAACATTGCATAACTTTCTTCATCGGGCTTTTCGAGTATTCCGACACCAATGCGGATGAACTTGCCTCCCGACTTAGCCTCTTCATAACCAAGACCCGGCTCAATAAATCCTTCTGCCGGTCCCGTCAGATCTTCATGAAAGGCCGGATCCTGGCGATCTTTCCAGTATCCGTAATATTCATGACCTTTATATTGCACGCTACCAATTATCCCCGACCAGTCGAAACGGGTTGCACGATAAAGTCCTTTTTCCGGGTCAGGTGTAAAAACTTTCATGGTAACATTTTTATTCGAAATAATCTCATGTGGATATTGATTCAGGTCAACTTTTTCCTGGCTATATGCAGAGAATAGGCACAGAACTGCCAGAATCAGATTAAATAATATGGCTTTCATAGGTTTTAGTTTTGGATATAAATATTTATATTTTTATTCGACAAATCACAGAATACTGCTACTGTCACCTAAATCAGTTCTCCCACAATTCTTCTTCCATGTAATTCGGTGGCGCCGGTTAGCTGGCTGATTTCTTTCACATTGGAGTCGAGTACTTTTCCGGCAACTAAAATTGTAATCTGATCCCCGGCTGTTTCCATCATTTTTCGTATCGTTTCCTGACCTTCCAGAGCTGTTGCTTTTCCTCCTGAAGTCAAAATTCGTTTGATGCCTGGAATAGTTCTTAAAATCTGAACTCCTTCCACAGGATCATCCAGTTCATCAATTGCTTTATGAAAAGTCACTGGTAACGGTTGTGCATACTCTGCCAGCAGGCGAGTATTTTTTTCATCGATTTGCTTATCGCAGGTGAGAAGCCCGAGAACAATTCCGGCGGCACCTGTTTTTTTAGCTTCATCAATGGCCACTTTCATTTGTTCCACTTCAGCATCAGAATACACGAAATTACCGGCTCTCGGACGCGCCATCACCATTACCGGGATTTTTAGTTCGGAACAGGCTTTTTGCATCAGTTCAGCCGATGGGGTCAGCCCGTCGTTTGCCAGGTCGCTGCAAAGTTCAATACGATTGGCACCGCGCAACTCGGCCAGTTTTGCTTCTTTTAAACTTTCTACACAGGCTTCACAGATCATCGGATTAGGTTTTGAATTCATCTCAAATATAATCGATAAAGAAGAGAAAGCCAGAATCAGGTTCGGATTTGTCGAATCGAATATCGGATGCGGAGAAGCCACATTTTATTTGTTAACTTATGATATAAACGAATTGATTTGAGCTAAACTGTTAAATCAGATATTAAAATAGAAACAAATGTTTTACGAAAGACCTATCGTGATCTACCAATGCAATTGTTGATTATGTGACTTACAGCTTACGGGATTTGGCTTTTGGTGCAGGCCCCTGCATCGTTACTCACCTCGTATCCGGTTTCAAAAAGAACACTCAAAAAAGCAATTAAACGTTCATGCCTTCTTTTTAGAGAAGAATCCATTTTTTTTGAATTTTTCGTAGCTTTCTTTTACAGAGTCAACTTCATCTTTTATAAATTTTTCGATGTTTTTTACAGTTACTTCTTCTCCGCGCATTTCAAGTCGTTGTGCTGCATTGACAGCTTTTGGTAACGCAATCCACAAAATCAGGTAAGCAATAACTGCCACTCCCGAAGTAAGGAAGAACAGGAGCACTGCAATTAAACGTACAACAACCGGGTCCATATTTACATAAGCTGCCAGACCTCCGCAAACGCCTCCTAAAACTTTTTGCTCCGGATCGCGGTAAAGTCTTTTTTTCTTTTTTGTTTTTTCGCCATACTGTTCCTCGTTTTCCTCTGTTTCTGAGAAATTTTCGGGTGTTCCCATAACTTCAATCACTTCATTAACCCATTCCAGGGTCACCACCTTTTTATCATCAGCTAATTTTGAAGTAAATATTTCAGCTATTCTGAATTCAATATCTGCCAATATTTCTTTTCCGTCCTCATCATCTCCAAAATAGTTCTTTAAACTGACAAGGTATTTTTGCAGAACTTCGTATGCATCTTCTTCAATGTGAAATACTGATCCACTCAGATGAATTGTGTATGTCTTTTTCATTTTAGTATTGTTTTTTTAGTTTTTATGCTCTGTTTTGTTTTACCGTTCCAACTGCACCAACCAGCTCATTCCAGGAACCTTCCAGCTCTTTGAGGAATTTTTTCCCGGTTTCGGTTAGTTCATAATATTTACGGGGAGGTCCCTGTGTTGATTCTTCCCACTTGTAAGTTAGCAATCCATCATTTTTTAATCGGGTTAATAATGGATAGAGTGTTCCTTCTACAACGATCATTTTGGCTTCTTTTAATCCTTGCATAAGATTGATGGCGTACAATGGTTTCCCGTCCAGCAACAGAAGTATGCAATACTCCAGAACTCCTTTCCTCATTTGTGCTTTTGTATTATCTATTTTCATGGCGTTGATTTTTATATTAATTTTTGAATTTCCGGCTACTTCTGTGAAAATTTGATTTATACTACCACATTTTCTCAGAAATCATCCAGTCTTTCAACTCCAGCGGTTCTTCCGTTTCTTCAACAATTTTAGGAGTTGAGACTCCAAAGTAGCTGTCATCTGTCATCCAGCTTTCCAATTTAAGGGCTTCTTCTGATTCTTCTTCCAGTACAAAATTACTTGCGTAAAATGTATTTTCAGTTGTCATCCAGTCTTCCAGTGCAAGCGATTCTTCTGTTTCGTTTTCAATGCTTAACGAGGAATTGAAGATGCTTTCATCAGTCATCCAGTTTTCCAGTTCCATTGGTTCATCTGTTTCTTCAATAAATGCTGATAAATCAGCATTCGTTACGGTGTAAGTTTCTGTTTTTGTTGTTTCTGATATTGGCTCAACCATGGCAATTGCAATGGAATTTAAACCGCTGTTTTCAATAAATGATTTCCAGAAATCCTGGGCATTTACAGTAATACTTATTAATACTAGGCTAATTCCTGCTGCAAGTGTTTTTGTAAGTGCTTTCTGAACATTGTTTTTTGTTTTCATGACTTTGTCTCCTTTTTTCTTTATTGTTTTTTGTTTTGTTCTGTTTTCAATATTATGACGTTGAAATTTATTGATCGTTACACTTTATATAGAACTTTTTTTAAACTGCTACCATATTTTAAATGGAATATTGTAATACAAATATATGAATAAAAGATAGAACTATGCAATACATAGAACTATAATATTATCTGAATGTATATGTTTTCGTGAATTAATTATTGATATTCAGTGTTTTATGATTTTGTGTTGTTGAGCATATTTTAGTAATGATTTTTTAAATCATATAAAAATAGAACAAGTTGGATCGTTATAAACATTAAAAAATAATCCTCAGTTTATCGTTTTGACTGAATTTTATGATTCGACAACAAATAATTGGGGGAACAAATGACTAGTGATCAGTGGCTTTCATTTTCTCTCTGATTCATCATCCGTGTAACTGGATAACACCTGGAATACGACTGATGTTGTTAAATTTGAATCGAGCACTTTTTATTTGTTATTTTGTAAATAAAACGGATCAATTTGAAATACAATCTGCTTACGATACTCGGCCCGACTGCCACTGGTAAAACCGGATTGGCAGCACACGTCGCAGTTAAGATAAATGGTGAAGTGATCTCAGCCGATTCGCGACAGGTGTACCGTGGAATGGACCTGGGAACAGGGAAGGATTATGAAGATTATTTTGTAAATGGAGTGGAAGTACCGTCGCATTTAGTTGATATTGAAGATGCCGGTGTACACTACAATGTGTATCGTTTTCAAACTGATTTTATTCAAGTTTTCCGTGAAATTCAGTCTCGGGATAAATTCCCGGTTTTATGTGGAGGCAGTGGATTGTATCTGGAAGCCGTTTTAAAAAACTACCGGTTGATTGAAGTGCCCCCAAATAAAACTCTTCGTAAAGAACTGGAAGGCAAATCGCTGGAAGAACTTTCTGAAATTCTGAAAGCCATGAAACCCCGGTTGCATAATGAAACCGATGTGAAAACCGACCGGCGTGCGATACGTGCCATAGAAATTGAAAAATATTATGCCGAACATCCGCAAATGGATTCAGAAATGCCTGATATAAAAAGTCTGAATGCGGGTATCGATTTCGACCGGGACATGCGACGAGAACGGATTTCGAAAAGACTGAAGCAGCGACTGGATGAAGGGATGCTGGATGAGGTTCAAAAACTTTTGGATTCAGGGCTCACGCCTGAACAGCTTATTTATTACGGGCTTGAATACAAGTTCCTGACGCTCCACCTGATTGGAGAGCTTTCTTACGATGAGATGTTCCGGCAATTGGAAATTGCTATCCACCAGTTTGCCAAACGCCAGATGACCTGGTTTCGAGGGATGGAAAAACGGGGTACAAAAATTCATTGGGTAAATGGACATCTTCCAATGGACGAAAAAGTGGAAGAAATCCTGCAATTGTTGAAACAGTCTTAAGAACTTGTCAGTATAAATAACCCAAGTAACCAAAGCATAGAATTATGGAAGAGTCAAATTGCGGAAATTGTAAAATGCGTGCCAAATACGATGAAAATCCCAAATCTCTGCGTAGTAGATTTTGGCGCTGGCATATTAACTGGTGTCCCGGGTGGAAAGGATACATGAAATCGTTGGACGAGCAGGAACGTGCGATATTAAAGGAACGATATCATTTAAAATAGAATTGAGAAGATTCTTTCTGATAGCAGCCTGTCGTGAAATTTCTTTATATAGCTTTCTTGTGGTTTTAGGTGATCTGTTTTCATCGGTTCGCTTTTTAGAGTACTTTTATAGCGATAACTAATTTTCCTGGCTATGAAGAAACGGATATTCGTACTATTTACAATTGTGTTATTTTCAGGATGTTCTCCAAAACAACCAAAAGAAGCTGCCAGTTTTCTGGTTCCTTTCACAAAAAATCTAGAATTAAATCCGGTTTTAAGACCGACAACTATGTACAGTTTTCGTGATCCAATTCGTGAAGCAGAGGTTTACTGGGAAGAGAAAGACGTTTTTAATCCGGCAACTGTAGTTAAAGGTGATACGCTGTTTCTGTTATATCGCGCTGAAGATGTTTTGGGAAAATATAATGGGACATCGAGGATTGGACTGGCATTTAGTCTTGATGGTTATCATTTTCAGAAATGTCCTTCACCGGTTTTATATCCGGATAACGACGAATACAAGAAATATGAATGGGAAGGTGGCTGCGAAGATCCCCGTGTTGTGGAGGATGAAAACGGCACGTATTATATGAATTACACCGCTTACAACGGAGATAAAGCCAGGTTGTTTGTTGCAACATCTACCGATTTGAAACATTGGACCAAACATGGTTCGGTATTCAAAAAGGCTGGTGACCAGTTTGTGGATATGTGGTCGAAATCGGGAGCTGTGTTGTGCCGCCAGGAAAACGGAAAGATGATTGCCACCAAAGTAAAAGACAAATACTGGATGTACTGGGGAGAATCGAATATTTACATGGCAACTTCCGACAATTTGATTGACTGGGAGCCGGTGTTGGAAACCGATCCAACGAAAATGGAACTTGATACTATGAGAAACTACACCATTGCTTTCAAAGTTCTGTTTTCAACCCGAAAAGGTAAATTCGACAGTGAGTTGGTAGAACCGGGGCCGCCGGCATTGCTAACCGAACAAGGATTCCTTTTTATATATAACAGCAAGAACAGCCCTACTTTTGGCGATAAAAACCTGGCTGATGGAACATATGCTGCCGGCCAGATTATTACCGATAAAAATGACCCGAGTAAAGTACTATATCGTACCGACGATTATTTTATTACACCCGATCAACCTTTCGAAATTACTGGACAGGTAAATAATGTGTGTTTTGTGGAAGGCCTGGCACGATACCGGGACAAATGGATGTTGTATTACGGAACCGCAGATTCGAAAATTGCGGTGGCTGAATCGGAAACAGTTTTGAAATAGGCTGAGTTACTTCCGTGGTTTCCAAACGAGCCGGGCACGTATCAACTCAGCCCCGTCAGTTTGACGGACTACGCTGCAAAGGTGATTCACTGGATTGATAATCTGTTTTTTTACAGCCAGAAAATCACCTGGCATTCCTTCTTTTGCAAAATTGATCTCAAATTCAGCAAGTTCATGTTTTTCATGAAAATCAAAATCGTAACTATCGATAATCCGTTCCAGGTAACGTCCACTGTTAAAATGCTGGTTTACATCAATTTCATTGAACAGAACAGGGGTGAAAGTCAGTTCTTTATCTGATTTAGGTGAGATTACTTTTCCGGCAAATTCATCAAAAACTCGTTCATTGTGGTAAGGAAAATTCTCGAAAGTATCGAAACGAAGAATACGTTTTGTTTTAAGGTCGAGTACCAGCCAGCTCGTAGTGGCTTTAATGATGTGGTCGCCACTTTCATCAATAAACCGAATATCACGATGAGCCAGGAAACCATCGGTTCCGGTGGGCCAGGTTTCAAGATTGAATTTTTCGCCCCAGATAGGCCGGCGTTTTATTTTTACCAACAAACGTGACAAAACCCAGAATGATTGTTCCTGTTGAAGATTGTCAAACCCAACTCCAAGCATTTCAGCATGTTTCCAGGCTATTTCCTGAATTTGCCAAAATAAAAAGGAGGTGGAAAGCTTTCCGAAACGGTTAATGAAATATGATTTTGTGGTAAGTTCTTGTCGGTGAATATTCATTTTCCTGATACTTGATACTGGATACTCGATTCTTGATTCTGGATGCTTCAAACTTCCTTCTTCGGGCTTCCGGCTGTTTTAAACTTTTTTGCAAATTTATTGTTCGGTTTTGAAAATCGCTCACAAATGTTCAATTTTGCGGGATTAATTAAAGAAAATGGGACAAATCATCATTAAAACACAGGGGCAAATTGAAGGGATCAGAAAAAGTGCTCACCTGGCTGCCCAGGCTTTGGACTATGCAGAGCAGTTTGTGAAAGAAGGTGTTAATACCGAATTTATTGACGATAAAATTGATGAGTTTATTCGTTCCCATGGTGCTGTTGCGGCAACCAAAGGTTACAATGGTTATCCAAAATCAAGTTGTATTTCGCTCAACGATGTTATTTGCCATGGTATTCCATCCAAACATACCATTCTGAAGTCTGGTGATATTCTGAATATTGATATTACCACGATTTTAGATGGTTACTATGGTGATACTTCTCGCATGTTTACAGTGGGAGAGATCAGTAAGGAAGCAGATGATCTGATTGAAACTACTTTGCATTGTCTTGATTTAGGAATAGAACAAGTGAAGCCGGGAAACCGTTTTGGTAACATTGGTTTTGTTATTCAGCGTTATGCAAAAGCAAGAGGTTACAGTGTAGTTTACGAGTTTTGCGGGCATGGCGTCGGAATCGATTTTCATGAAGAACCGCAGGTTGATCACGCTTCTCGTCGCAATTCAGGACCGGAAATGAAACCGGGGATGATTTTTACGATCGAACCAATGATCAACCAGGGAAAACCAAAAGCCAGTATCGATCGCCACGACGGATGGACAGCCAGAACGGTTGACAATAAACTGTCGGCACAATTTGAACACACTGTTTTAGTGACTCCCACTGGTTGCGAAGTACTCACTGACGTGCACAACGAATATCCGATTACTTAATTAAAAAGCATAAAAAAACCGCTGCAATCATACGATTTGCAACGGCTTTAAAATGAGGCTTTCGTTGTTACATTTTCCAAACTTTGCTGTCAACCATCCAGTTTTCGAGTTGAAGAGCTGCTTCCTGTTCTTCCAGGATAATAAAGGTTCTTACTCCAAAATTTCTTTCATTCATCATCCAGTCTTCCAGTTCAAGAGATGTTTCTGCTTCCGGTTGAAACATACCACTTACTCCGGTAAAACGTGCATCATCCATCATCCAATCATCCAGGGTTAATGCCGGTTCTGCTTCTGTTCTGAACATTTCACTGAATAAAGCCATACTGCTTGTGTTGTAGACTTCGTGGTGAGACGGACCTGAAGTTTCATTGCTCATTGCCATTGCAATCTGAGTAAAACTGTTGTTTTTCAAAACGCTTTTCCAGAATTCCTGGGCATTAACTGTGAAACTTAATAAAACCAGGCTGATTATTACTGCAAGGGATTTGGTAATTGCTTTCTGAACATTGTTTTTTGTTTTCATGACTTTTTCCTCCGCTTCTTGTTTTCGTTTTCTTGTTTTCTTTTGTCGCTTTGTGCTTTCCAGCTTTCTTGTTTTTGTTTTCTGATAGTAAGACGATCTGTTTTTCGATTCGTTACAAAAATTTAGAACTTTTTTTAAAAATGTACTTTATTTAACATTGAACATTGTATTGCAAATATATAAATAAAAACTAATACTATGCAATACATAGTAGTTTTAAAATTTATAAAATTTTATAGATTAGTATGTATGTTGCAGTAATTCAGCTTTTTGAGTTCAGGATAAAATTTTAATATTTTTTTATTTTAATTCTGAGATTAGGTTAATATCCTTTTTTTTAGAAAAATGTTTCTCGGTTTTTTTGAAAAAAAAGGATTCAGTTATCTTTGTTTCTACATAAACAGGAAGAAAATTATGTCTTTAGTTATTGAGGAAAAGGATCTGGAGAAATTCATTATGGTAGGTGATCGGGTGTTGGTTAAACCTAAAAATCCGAGTGGAAAAACAAAATCAGGATTGTACCTGCCACCCACAGTTCAGGAAAATGAACAAATACTAAGCGGATACATTGTAAAAGTAGGACCGGGTTATCCGATTCCGGCAGTAAGCGATGAAGATGAAGCCTGGAAATCACAAAAAGAGGAAGTAAAATATGTTCCGTTACAATCTCATATTGGCGACCTGGCAATTTACCTGAATAAAAGCGGGCATGAGATCGAATTCAATAACGAGAAATACATTATTCTTCCGCATTCAGCCATACTGATGATTATTCGGGATGAAAATCTGTTTGAATGAGTCTCGGATACTGGATATTTGATTCTGGATTTTTAAAACCTGAAAAGAGGATTGCCTCATTTACACATTCACAATATTACCTGATTTTTGATATTGAAAACTGCGACTGCGACTGACAAACTACTCCCTGCCACTTTTCTTGAAGACTTCCATTGTAGTTTTGTAACCCAGCTCGTATAATTCATCTGCATGTTTGCGAAGGAAGATGTCGTAAGTGTCAATTCCTTTTGGTTCGATATAAATATCCACCATCTTCTTTACCTCTTCTGTTTTTGTGTTCACACTCATGTAAACGGTTCGGGTGGCAATTTGCATCAGGTTTTTCATTTTAGCAGTCGGACTAATGGGCGAAATATTGGAAACGATGAGCTGCTCGCAGTCTTCTTTGATGGGATCAACCGGGATGTTGTCCATTAATCCACCGTCAACATATTGGAATACACCGAGTTTAACGGGCGAGAACAAAACGGGAATGGAAGATGAGGCAAGCACTGTTGATCCGAGAGGACCTTTATCGCGGTATTCTGCTCTCCCTTTGTTTAGATTCGAAATACAAATGTGAAGAGGAATCGGCAAGTCTTCAATACTTTTTACTTCAATTTCCTTTTCAATAATTTCTTTGAGTCCATCGAGTTTTAAGAGACCATCAACCGGAAGATGAATTTGGGTATATTGGAAAAACCAACCTCGTTTGAAGATTTCAAGTACTTCTTCGGGTTTTTTACCTGCTGCAATAAATGCTCCTACAATTGCACCGGCACTAACTCCTGAGATTACATCAGGCCGAATATTAAGTTCATCAAGCGCGGCAATAACTCCTAAATGGGCAAATCCACGGGTTCCGCCGCCGCTCAATACCAGTCCGGTCCTATACTTTTTAGTCATAGTTACAAAGGTAGTGTTTCGGGGAATAGTTATTGTCAATTAGTCATCCAAACTAAACCACTTATCCATCAGCTCTGCATCGCAGGGGGTATTTTTATGAACGAACTCGTTTTTGCGGTTGATATATTTATAATCTTCCTGGTACGTTTTAATATTTGTGACAATGTCGTGCAGTGCTTCAATCATAAGATCCACTTCTGCGTCCGTCATCGTTGGATGAAGCGACCAGCGAACCCAACCTGGCTTTTCTGAAAGGTCGCCATGGTTGATTTTGTCCGTAATTTCTTCCGATTTCTCGTAAGATACTTCAAGCAGAAAATGTCCGTAAGTTCCTGCACAGGCACAACCACCACGAGTCTGAATTCCGTACTTATCGTTCAACAACCGTACTATCTGGTTGTAGTGAATCCCATCAATATAAAATGAAATGACACCCAAACGATCGCGAACATTATTCGCCAGGATGTTCAATCCCGAAATTTTATCCAGTCCGGCAAAAGCTCTTTCCAGTAACTCTTCTTCGCGTTTTCGGATGTTTTCAATTCCCATCTGGTCTTTTAGCTCGAAACACAAGGCCGCACGTATCGATTGCAGAAAGCCAGGGGTTCCGCCGTCTTCTCGGGCTTCAATATCATCTACATATTTATATTTTCCCCAGGGATTGGTCCAATCAACAGTACCTCCGCCGGGATTATCAGGAACCGTATTCTTGTACATCGATGCATCAAAAACGATCACACCTGAAGAGCCGGGTCCTCCCAGAAATTTATGTGGCGAGAACATCACTGCATCCAGCTTTTCCATCGGGTCGTCCGGGTGCATGTTAATTTCGTCGTAGGGTGCCGAGGCAGCAAAATCGATAAAACAAACACCACCGAACTCGTGCATAATTTTGGCCATTTCGTGGTAAGGTGTCCTTACTCCGGTAACATTGGAGCAGGCAGTGAACGCACCAATTTTAAAAGGTCTGTTTTTATATTGCTCAAGCGCTTTTCTAAGGTTGTTGGTATTGATTAGAAGGCCTTCGCCCGGCTCAACTACTACCACGTCGGCGTTGGTTTCGTACCACGATGTTTGATTTGAGTGGTGCTCCATGTGCGTTATAAACACAACGGGTCTTTCACGTTCTATCAGACAACTCTTTCCTGATACTTTCCCACAATATTTTAGTCCGAGAATACGCTGGAACTTATTGATCACGGCAGTCATTCCAAAACCGGCAGTGATAATCACATCGTTAGGTCCCGCATTAACATGTTGTTTAATGAGTTTATGAGAACGATGGTAAGCATGCGTCATTCGAATTCCTGTTTCGCTGGTTTCAGTGTGAGTATTCCCAACAAAAGGTCCCAAATCTTTGGAAATCCTGTCTTCAATAGGCTGATACAAACGACCGCTTGCAATCCAGTCTCCGTAAACAATTCGTTTTGTTCCGTATGGAGACTCAAATTCCTGATCAATTCCTACAATGTTTTTTCTAAATCTCTCAAAATATTCTTCCAGGCTACTCATAAACCATTTTTCTTAAAAGCCACAAAGAAAGTTACTTTGGCTCAATTAAAAATAGGGAAAAATCATTTTTCAGACAGATTTTATGAATTTGATTCCGAATTCGGTGACAAATCGTCAGAATCTTCCTATGGCACAACCTTTGATTTCACCCCGTCGAAAAATAGAATTATAATCATTAAAATCATAAAAACATGCAGACAGGAAAAATTGGAGTAACCAGCGAGAATCTGTTTCCGATCATCAAAAAGTTTCTCTATTCCGATCACGACATTTTTTTAAGAGAGATTGTTTCGAATGCGGTTGATGCTACACAAAAACTGAAAACACTGGCATCGAAAGACGAATACAAAGGTGATGTAACCAACGCAAAGGTGTTGGTTAAACTTGATAAAGAAGCAGGAACGATCACCGTTTCAGATAACGGAATAGGTATGACTGCTGACGAAGTGGAAAAATACATCAACCAGATCGCGTTCTCCGGGGCGAACGAATTTTTAGAGAAGTATAAGAACGACGCAAATGCAATTATAGGTCATTTTGGACTTGGTTTTTACAGCTCGTTCATGGTTTCGCGGCAGGTAGAAGTTATTACAAAATCATACAAAGAAGGTGCCCAGGCAGTAAAATGGACTTGCGACGGCAGCCCGGAATACACATTGGAAGATGTAGAGAAAGCTGAAGTTGGAACCGACATTGTGATGCACATTCTTGATGAAGAAAAATCATTTTTGGAAGATAGCCGTGTTTCTGAAATCCTGAATAAATATTGCAAATTCTTACCGGTTCCGGTTGTTTACGGTAAAAAGAAAGAATGGAAAGATGGTAAGGAAGTTGAAACAGATACAGATAATCAAATTAACGATACTGCCCCGGCATGGACAAAAGCTCCGGCTGATTTGAAAGACGAAGATTACAAAAATTTCTATCGTCAGTTGTATCCTTTTGGTGAAGAACCGCTGTTCAATATCCACCTGAATGTGGATTACCCATTCAATCTGACAGGTATTCTGTACTTCCCGAAAATCAAAAACAACTTTGAAGTTCAGAAAAACAAAATACAGCTTTACAGCAACCAGGTTTTTGTAACTGATTCAGTTGAAGGTATTGTTCCTGAATTTTTGACACTTCTTCACGGGGTGATCGATTCGCCGGATATTCCGTTGAACGTTTCCCGCTCGTACCTGCAAAGCGATTCGAATGTGAAGAAGATAAGCAGCCATATTAATAAAAAAGTGGCTGATCGGTTGAATCAGATTTTTAAAGACACCCGCGAAGATTTCGAAAAGAAATGGGACGATCTGAAAATCTTTATTGAATACGGAATGCTGACTGAAGAGAAATTCTACGAACGCGCCATGAATTTCTTCCTGTTGAAAAATACTGAAGGTAAATATTTCACATGGGAAGAATATGAGAAACTGGTAAAAGACAACCAGACGGATAAAGATAAGAACACGATTTATTTATACACTTCTAACGTTGAAGAGCAGTACACATTTGTGGAAGAAGCGCGTAACAAAGGGTATGATGTGCTGGTGATGGAAGATGTTTTGGCTCCACACCTGGTGAACAAACTGGAGCAAAATCACAACAACAAACGTTTTGTACGTGTGGATTCGGATGTGGTGGACAAACTAATCCGGAAAGAAGATAGCAGCAAGGAAGAACTAAACTGGGAGCAGAAACAGGATCTTTCTCCGGTATTTCAGGCTGTTTGTCCTGAGAATAAAGACTATCAGTTTATCGTTGATTTCCAGGATTTGGGAGAAAATGCTTCACCAATGGTGATTACCCGTAACGAATTCATGCGCCGAATGAAAGATATGAGTGCTGCACAGGGTGGGATGAGTATGTACGGAGATTTCCCGGATTCGTTGAATTTGGTTGTAAATACCACTCATCCGCTGGTGAAAAAAGTACTGGAAGCAAAAGATAAAAAACTGGGTAGTAAACTGGAAGATTTTACAACTAAAATTAGTACTGCAAAAACCGAGATTGATTTACTTGAAAAAGCGAAAGAAGGTAAAAAGGACGAGGAAGTTCCGCAAGCTGACAAAGAAAAACTGGATACTTTAAACTCTGAATTGGCAAAACTGGAAGAAGAAAAACGCGAAAAGCTAAGCGAATTTGGTAAAGGCAACAAACTGGCCAAACAAATGGTCGATCTGGCTTTGCTTGCTAATGGAATGTTAAAAGGCGCCGACCTCGACAAATTTGTAAAACGAAGTGTTGAGTTGATCAAATAGAATATCGAAATATTAAATAAGGTCAAGGGAGAGTGATTAAATACCGGTCCGTCTACTGAAGGATCGGTATTTTTATTTTTATATTCTTTCTGAAATCTAAATACTGAGACCGCAAATTGAATCAGTTCCCGTCGGCAAAATCCTGCAGATAAGAAAATTTCTCAGTTAACTTTCCATCTTTGGTAATCGATGCCCTTTCTATAATCCGATCCACATCTTCGCCAAATAAACTTGGGAAAACTTTATCGATCAGGTTTCTGCCAAAATCAAGCGATGCATCTTTTGGAAGTTCACAGGGTAAGTTATCCACAGCCTGAACACTGATGTTATTGGGATTAGAAAAGGCTTCCTCCAACTCACCGGTAAACGGATTGTAATCGTAATACGGATCATCGATGGTGGCTGCTCGTTTGGTTGAAGGTATCGATCCTTCGATGTCGCAGGTAATATCGGAAATGACACTGATCTGGAAATCAGGATTTTTCATTTCTTCCGCAGTAAAAAGCACAGGTGCTTTCGGATCCCAGTAAGCGGCAGCAATTAAAACATCAGCGGTTTTTGCAAAAGGATGAAATGCATTTTCATATTCTGTCGGATGATTGAAAAAGTGCATCAATTCAAAAGCTGAACTATCTTTTCGTCTGACATAATTTCCTGGCAAAAGCTGGGTGAATATCGGATCATCGCATTCTTCTTCGCATAAAAAAGCTTCGGGCGACACCCGCATAATTTTCATATAATTCAGGATTTCAAGTACACCGCCGGCAACCCGTCCGTCGCCAGTTACTGCAATTTTTATCGGCGGCAAGGTAATTTCATCCAGGTGTTGGAGCATTTCATTCAGATCATCGCATTCGTGTGCCGGTTTCAGTTCATACAATTCGTTTTTTAACCCAAAAGCACGCAACCCACTGTAGGCACCTACAAGTCCGGCAAACCGGCCAAAACCGATAAT
>DAOPJR010000082.1:0-14958 GCA_035399765.1 Draconibacterium sp.
AGGAAACATTATTAAAAAGCCTGTGGTACACGAAGATCAAATAGTTATCAGAGAAATACTGAATATGACCGTACTACTGGACCACGACATTGCAGACGGAGCACAAATGGCCCGGTTTATCAGTGATCTGACTAAAAACCTGGAGAAAGGGCGTGAGCTGTGATCTCCACTAACTGTATATTGTTCATAAAGATTATAGGAAAATGATTTTTTTAGAAATAGATTATTAATTCGTATTTCAGAGATAAGTTCTATAAAAACGTAATCAGATATGCTAAAATAGTTTGCTTATCAAAACAATTGTCAAATCAACACGGTTAAACTTAAAAATCACAATTTTCTACACACATTTGAAATAAATATAGAAAAACCCGACCTACCGATTATTGCACAAACTGCATAGGCTTTTAATTACGAAAAAGCTAAATTCATTTCGGTGGGTTGTGACGACTATATTTCGAAACCTATTAACCAGGATTTGCTCTTCGACAAATTGCGTCGTTATCCCGAAAAGCAATTAAGCAGGAAAATTTAACATTTTTAGAGTTTCACGAAAGATTCGTTTTCTAATCAGAATTATTTGCAATTTTAATCCCTTAAAACATTAATCGGAAAAAGAAATGAATCTGAATCTGGAAGGCTATCTGTCTCCACATTATGTACATAAAAGCAACTGGTTGCGTGCAGCAGTACTTGGTGCCAACGACGGAATTTTATCTACAGCCAGTATTGCCATTGGTGTGGCGGCAGCAAGCAGTACCCGCGAACCCATTATTTTAGCTGCCGTTGCAGGGCTCGTTGCAGGTGCGTTATCGATGGCTGCAGGAGAATACGTATCCGTGAGTTCTCAAACCGACCTGGAGAAATCTGACATTGAGCGCGAAAAAGAAGAGTTGGAAGATGACCCGGAAGGAGAACTGCAATACCTGGCTGCCATTTATGAACAACGCGGACTCAAACCTCAAACAGCACTACAAGTTGCTATCGAATTGACAGAGAAAGACGCTTTGGCAGCTCATGTTCGCGATGAACTTGGTATTACCGAGTTAAGTCAGGCCAATCCAATTCAGGCGGCTCTGGCTTCTGCACTTTCATTTACTGCCGGTGGTATTTTGCCCCTACTTGTAAGTGTATTTTTCCCTTTAAAAACAATGGAAACCTGGTTATATGTTTTCTCTATTCTGTTTCTTGCAGTAATGGGGGCTGTTTCTGCAAAAACAGGTGGTTCAAAAATCTGGAAAGCCATTGTACGAATTACTTTCTGGGGAACCATTGCCATGGGTATAACTGCAGGGGTCGGCTATTTATTTGGAGTTAATGCATGATTGAATTTTGAATCTAATTAATAAGGATCTGACTTATGAAAATTGCTAGTTTACTATTTCTCTCCGGTATTTTTTTTCTTATTTCAGAACAGAGTTATGCACAGCAAGGAAATGCAGTGCCTCGAATTTACATAGAAAAAGATTTGCTTTTGGTACAGTACGACTGTAAAACCGATGTAGACGATTTGCATTCGGTAGCTGCATTCCGAACCATTTTGAACTCGGTTACCTATTCAAAATTGAATTATTATGCAGTGGCTGGCAGTTATGGAATTCAGGAAGGATTATATGTTCCTCCAAACGACCTGTTTCAACTTGCGTTTGGCAACAACTGGGCAGATGCGCACACAGATTTTAAGAAGGCTGTTAAACAGGTACAAAAGAAAGTATCAGCCACATTAAAAGCGGGAAACGACATTTGGATTGCCGAAGCCGGGCAATCAGATTTCACGGCTGCTGTAGTAAAAGCAATTCAGGATGAAATGCCCGGTATCAATACTTCAGATCGTATCCATGTGGTACAGCACAGCGACTGGAATGAAAGTGTAACAACGCCGGAACTACTAAATTTTGTGAAAGTGAATACCAGCTATCACAAAATTCCTGACGGAAATATGACCGGTAACGGCACACCTGGATTTCGATCAAATGAATTCAAGGTCTGGAAAGAATTTATTACTGATCCGGAATTGATAAGAACTTGGCAACTAGCCATAAACCTTGGGAACCAGTATAATGGAAAAGAGGGACGCTACATGAACCAGGCAATTGCTGGCGGGGGACTTGATTTTTCTGACACAGCTGAAGTGTGTTGGATTTTAGGCATGGAAAATTTATCGGATGTAAAAGCCTTTTTTCAATATTTCGGAAAATAACCGGATTAAGAAGGGTTGAAAAGATATTTCGGATATTCAATGTTTGTTAGAAAAAGCCCGTGTGCAGGTGCCGATGCACCAGCTGCTCCCCTATCCTGTCTTTCAATAATCTGCCGAAATTCTTCCAAACTCAGTTTTCCTTTACCGACTTCGAGTAAAGTACCTACGATGGCCCTTACCATGTTTCGTAAAAAGCGATCGGCTTTTATCACAAAAACGAGGTGAGTTTCTTCCTTTTTCCACTCCGCTTGCATGATTTTGCAATTATTGGTTTTTACATCGGTGTGCAAGCGGCTAAAACTGGTAAAATCTTCATATTCAAAAAGAATTTGGGCGGCCTCATTCATTTTATCTACATCCAGTGGCAGCGAATAATAATAGCTTGTTTCAATGGAAAACGGATCTTTTTTAGTTGAAATAAAATAGTGGTAGGTACGCGATAGGGCACTGAAACGGGCATGTGCTTCCCCGCTAACCGGCCAGCAAGCCTGCACCGCAATATCTTCGGGCAAAAAGCTGTTCAGTTTATAAACCAGGTCATAATTTTTGCGAAGACCATCTTCCAAATCAAAGTGTAAAATATAATAGCTGGCATGTACTCCGGTATCTGTTCTTCCGGCTCCTACCACTGCGATCTTTTCACGCAGCAAAGTACTCAGTGCATTTTCCATCATTTCCTGAACCGAAACTGCATTGGGCTGCACCTGCCAGCCATGATAGCGGGTTCCCTTATAACTCAGTTGTAAAAAGTAACGTTGTGGCATGTTTCAGCTTTAAAGTCTCACAAAGTAACTTAAAATTTCCTTTGTTTTTTTTCGTTATAAATAATGATAGCCAAAGCCAGCACAGCACTTAGAATCGTACAAACAATGGAACCTTCAAATCCAAAATCTCCTCCACTTAGCAACGGGTTTCCAAGCGGTTTTGCAGATAAAAACGATTCGGTGGCATTTCCACTCACATAATAACCCAAAACCGGCCCTTCAATTAAATTCCAGAAGAAATGCAAACTGATGGCATACCAAAGGTTTTGAGTAAAAATATAAACGGCCCCCAGTAAAATGCCGGCAAGAAAAAGATTAATCATTGCCAATACGGTGATTCCTGAATTTAAACCATGCATGCCAGCAAATATTACCGAACTGATTGTTAAAGCAAGGTATTTATTGGTTGACGACAAAAGATTATTCAGAATATAGCCGCGAACCATTAACTCTTCGGTAATAGCCACCACGGTAAAAGTAACCACGTTTAAAAGAAGCGTCTGAATCCCGATACCCGGTTTTGAGAATTGAATATTTCCCGTAATCACTAGCACGGTTGAACCAATTGCATAGATGGCAACAGCCACCAGCAAACCGAATAAAAAATCAACTCCCTTGCCTTTTAATGAAAAGCCCAAAGAAATAAAAGTCTTTCGGTCCAGATATCTTCGAAAAATAAAAGTAACAATAAACAAGGGAACCAGACTTAATACTTCAATCAGCATTTTATTTAAAGGAGTTGGAGTAACATCTACAAAATCAGTCACTTTAATTCCACTCAACATATAAGCTACAGCCTGAAAAATACCAATTCCAATAAGCGTTGCCACCAGGTAAAGCAAAATCCTCAGAGCCACATGTAGCCTTGGTTTCCGAACCTCTTCAGTATGAACTGATTCTTCCATTCTTCTCCAATTTTTGAAAATTCACGGATAAACGTACAAAAAAGTGTGAACAGAAATAAAGAAACCTGTGTTTCCTTAACGTTTATTAGTAAAAGCACTTAAAATTTTTTAACATTTAAAGGGTTTATATGTCCTTTCAAACCTTTATTTTCGTGCTTTCGAAAAAATCAGATAAATATTTTATTAGCAATGACACAAGCTGTTGATATAAAAGAATTGAACGAGAGGATTCAGAAAGAGAGTTCATTTGTCGACATGGTTACGATGGAAATGAACAAAGTAATAGTTGGTCAGAAACACCTGGTGGAAAGCCTGATGATTGGCTTGCTTTCCAACGGGCATATTTTATTGGAAGGCGTACCCGGACTGGCAAAAACACTGGCAATTAAATCGCTGGCAAAAACAATCAGCGCCAAATTTGCGCGTATTCAGTTTACACCCGATTTGCTGCCTGCCGACTTACTCGGAACCATGATCTACAGTCAGAAAAAAGAAGAATTCACTATTAAAAAAGGGCCGATCTTTGCCAACTTTATTTTGGCAGATGAGATTAACCGTGCTCCTGCGAAAGTTCAGTCGGCATTGCTCGAAGCCATGCAGGAACGTCAGATCACCATCGGAGAAAATACATTCAAACTCGATGAGCCTTTCCTGGTAATGGCTACTCAGAACCCAATTGAACAGGAAGGTACCTACCCGCTTCCCGAAGCACAGGTCGACCGTTTTATGCTGAAAGTAGTGATCAATTATCCGAATAAAACAGAAGAAAGGGAAATTATTAACCAGAATTTGCTGAGTCAGTTTCCTGAAACTTCTACCATCCTGAAACCGGAAGACATTATAAAAGCCCGTAACGTAGTGAAAGATGTTTACATGGACGAAAAAATTCAGAAATATATTGTTGACATCGTTTTCGCAACACGCGAACCTGAAGAATACAAATTGGGTAAATATAAGGACATGATTTCTTACGGTGCTTCGCCACGTGCCGGAATCAGCCTGGCACAGGCAGCCAAAGCTTTTGCATTCATCAAACGTCGCGGATACGTAATTCCGGAAGATGTACGTGCGGTTTGTCCCGACGTACTGCGTCACCGCATCGGCTTAAGTTACGAAGCGGAAGCAAACAACATTACTTCGGAAGAGATCATTACCGACATTCTGAACGAAGTGGAAGTACCATAATCGGTTACAGGTCACAGGATGCACTTCTCAGGTTTTTAACAACCTGAACCTGCAACGGGAAACGTGGAACTTGAAACATTTTTATGGAAACAACTGAATTATTACAAAAAGTACGGAAGATAGAGATAAAGACGCGTGGTCTCTCCCGAAACATTTTCGCTGGGGAATACCACAGTGCGTTTAAAGGCCGTGGTATGGCTTTCTCTGAAGTGCGCGAATACCAGTTTGGTGACGACATTCGTAACATTGACTGGAACGTTACTGCCCGTTACAATCATCCGTATGTAAAAATATTTGAGGAAGAACGTGAGCTGACCGTGATGTTACTGATCGACGTTAGTGGTTCGCGCGAATTTGGATCTACCGAAAAGCTCAAGAAGAATGTAATTACTGAAATATCTGCTGTCCTTTCGTTCTCGGCCATACAGAACAACGACAAAATCGGGGTAATCTTCTTTTCTGACCGGATAGAAAAATTCATTCCTCCGAAGAAAGGGAAAAGCCATATCTTACGCATCATCCGCGAATTGATTGATTTCCAACCGGAACACCGGAAGACTGATATTGCTGAAGCGATTCGCTATCTGACCAATGCAATCAAAAAACGTTGTACGGCTTTTGTGATCTCCGACTTTATGGACGACAACGCTGATTTGGAGCAGGCACTTTCAATTGCCAACAACAAACACGATGTGGTAGCATTAAAGATATACGACGAGCGGGAAACAGAACTTCCTTCGATCGGGATGATCAAACTGAAGGATGCAGAAACCGGCGAATACATTTGGGTTGACAGTAGCTCGGGGAGAACCCGCAAAGCTTATTCAAAATGGTGGAACGACCATGCAGCCAAAACAGATGTGATGTTTAAGAAATGCCGGGTAGATTATGTTTCGGTAAATACCAATGAAGATTACGTGAAATCGTTAATGACTCTTTTCAGAAAAAGGGCATTGAAGTAGAAAGATGAGACTAGAAATAAAAATATTACTTGTGCTGATTGTGGCAATGCTGGCAGGAAACCTGAAAGCGCAGCAAATAAAAGCCACCGCCAGCCTTGATTCAACCAACATTTTAATCGGCGACCAGGTAAAACTTTTCCTTGAGATCGATCATCCGAAAAGTGTTGATGTTACTTTTCCCCAGGTACCTGATACCATTGCTGGATTCATCGAGGTACTTGGGAAAACAGCAGTCGACACCTTCGAAGGTGATAAAAGTGACAATATCAAACAGGTTCAGGCATACACCATCACCTGTTTCGACAGTGGCAGTTACCGTATTCCACCTTACTGGTTTGGAATAAACACAGATGGAACTGTCGATTCGGTGCCCAGTAACGGCGTCACCCTGAACGTGTACACAATGCAAATTGATACCACCAAAGGGCCAGCCGATATAAAAATGCCTTATGGAGCGCCGCTTACCTTAAAAGAAGTTACTCCTTATATTCTGGGTGTTATTCTTATTGGTGCCATTATTTTCTTCCTTCTCTATTCAATCAAAAGGAAGAAAAAGAATCAGCCGCTCTTTGTCCGGCCTCAAAAACCGAAAGAGCCAGCTCACATTGTGGCTTTGCGCGAACTCGACCGAATTAAAGATGAAAAGGTTTGGCAGAAAGGAAAAACCAAGTTGTATTATTCTGAATTGACGGATACGTTGCGCACGTATATTGAAGATCGTTTCGAAATCCGGGCAATGGAACAGGTTACCGATGAAATTCTGGACAACTTCCGTCGTCAGAAAGGATTGCTCAATGATAAAAATTTCTCTAATCTGACACAATTATTACAACTGGCCGACTTAGTGAAATTTGCCAAATACGAACCATTGCCCGACGATGATAATCTGGCCCTCGTTAATGCCTACTTTTTTGTAAATGCGACAAAAAAAGAAGTGATGAAAAAGCAGCAGGACGAGAAAGGCAATGGATCAGAGAGCAATGAAGATGATAATGTGGAAGAAGTAGAAATTAAATAGGAGAAGATGTTTGAAGGACTGACATTTAAGAACCCCGAATTATTCCATCTTTTATGGGTACTGGTACCCATGATTGCATGGTACGTATGGAGGCAGAATAGGAGTACTGCAAGCATCCAGGTTTCCAGTACTGCAGCCGTATTTAAAGCTCCAAAAACCATCCGTTATTATTTACGTCACCTGGTTTTTGTATCACTGTTACTGGCTATCAGCTTTTTTGTAGTGGTGCTGGCCAGGCCGCAGTCATCAAAAAACTGGGAAAATGTAACCACCGAAGGAATTGATATTGTTATTGCACTCGATATTTCGAGTTCCATGCTCGCACAGGATTTTCAGCCTGACCGACTGGAAGCAGCCAAGAATGTAGCTATGGAATTTATATCAGGACGTGAATACGACCGAATGGGTTTGGTGGTTTTTGCCGGTGAGGCATTTACACAATGTCCGCTCACTACCGACCGTGCTGTTTTGCTCAACCTGTTTAAAGATATCCACAGCGGAATGATTGAAGACGGAACAGCCATTGGAAATGGGTTGGCAACTGCCGTTGCCCGTTTGAAAGACAGTGAAGCCATTAGCCGCGTTGTTATTTTGCTTACTGATGGTGAAAATAACCGTGGAGAAGTAGCTCCAGTTACCGCCGCCGAGATTGCAAAAACATTTGGAATCAGGGTTTACACCATTGGTGTGGGAACAATTGGAACAGCCCCCTACCCCGTGCAGGTGCAAACACCATTTGGTGTTCAGACACAGTTGCGCGACATGGAAGTAAAAATCGATGAAAAAACGCTTCAGCAGATTGCAGACATCACTGACGGAAAATATTTCAGGGCAACGAGCAATTCGAAATTGGAAGAGATATATAAAGAAATTGATGCACTTGAAAAGTCAAAAATCGAGGTACGCGAGTTCAGCCGTAAATCGGAAGAATTCCTGCCTTTCGCGCTTTTAGGTGTTTTATTTTTAATCCTGAGTTTAGTGCTTCGCAGCACCGTATTCAGAAGCATCCCGTAAATAGCTTGATGTATGGAAATGTTTAGATTTGGAAATAGTGAATATTTATGGGGCTTGTTAATCATTCCCTTACTGATTATGATCTTCGTCTGGTCGAGGATTGCACGTCGGCGTGCGCTTAAAAAATTTGGAAAGCAGGAAATTCTGAGTCAGTTAATGCCATTTTCTTCAAAAGGCAGACCAGTGCTGAAGTTTATTATCCTGATGCTGGCTCTTGCTTTTTTCATTGTAGGAACGGCCCGTCCGCAATTTGGGTCTAAACTGAAAACCGTAAAACGCGAGGGTGTGGAACTGATTATTGCACTCGATGTTTCGAACAGTATGATGGCAGAAGATATTCAGCCTAATCGCCTGGAAAGAGCGAAACGTGCCATATCCCGATTAATGGACCGTTTAACCGACGATAAAATTGGCTTGATTGTTTTTGCAGGAGATGCCTATACCCAGCTTCCGATTACGAGCGATTATAATTCAGCTAAATTATTTCTGAATGCCATAAACACGCAAATTGTTCCAAAACAGGGAACGGCAATTGGTGCAGCAATCGATTTGGCTCATAAATCGTTCACACCAAATGGTGAAGCTAACAAAGCGATTATTGTAATCACCGACGGTGAAAACCATGAAGACGACGCAGTTGCGGCTGCCAAATCAGCTGCAGATGATGAAATCGTGGTTCATACTATCGGAATGGGTTTACCTTCAGGGTCACCAATTCCGGTTCTTCGAAACGGACAGACGGAATACCTGAAAGATCGTGACGGCAATGTGGTGGTTACCAAATTAAATGAGCAGATGCTGGAAAAAATTGCCGCTGCCGGAAAAGGAATTTATGTGAGGGCCAATAATGCACAGGTAGGTTTAAATTCATTGTTTGATGAAATCAATAAAATGCAAAAACAGGAAATGGAAACCCGCACCTATTCGGAGTACGACGACCAGTTCCAGTATTTCTTTGCAGTGGGCCTGTTTTTATTGTTACTCGAGTTTGTGATTCTCGACCGCAAAAACAAATATTTAAAGAACATTCATCTTTTCAAAACAAAATAGTTAGAGTTGGAACGAAAGTTGAACGTGTAGAGAAGAAAAAATGAAACGCATACTATATATATTATTTCTGATACTGATTGCAGGAAATGTTTTAGGGCAAAACGAAAGAAAGTTTGTCCGTAGCGGAAACCGTTTGTTTATGGATGCCGTACGTGACACCACTAAAATCGATTCAGTAAAATTTGCCAATGCCGAAACAGAATATCGCAAGGCGCTGAATAAACGTCCGAACGACCAGAAATGGAATTACAACCTGGCAGATGCACTTTACAAACAAAAACATTTTGATGAAGCAGCTTCCAAGTTCTCGGAGCTGGCTGAAAAAATGGAAAATCCGCTCGACAAGGCACGCGCCAACCATAACCTGGGAAATACACAACTGATGCAGCAAAAGCTCGATGAAAGTATCGAATCGTATAAAAAAGCGCTTCGTGAAAATCCTTCTGACCTGGAAACCAAATACAACCTGGCCTATGCACAAATGTTGAAGAAGAAACAAGAACAACAACAGCAGCAAAATCAAGATCAAAATAAGGACCAGAATAAAGATCAGAACAAGGATCAGCAGCAAAATCAGGATAAGAACAAGCAGGATCAGAATAAAGATCAAAACAAGGATCAGCAGAACCAGGATCAGAACAAAGACCAGCAAAATAAAGATCAGCAGCAGCAACAACAGCAACCTCAACAGAATAAGATTTCGAAACAGGATGCAGAACAGTTGTTGCAGGCCTTGCAAAACGACGAACGTAATATTCAGGAGAAAGTAAAAAAAGAAAAAGCTGCCAAGGCCAAACGTACCAGAACGGAGAAAGAATGGTAAGCCCTGGATACTGGATATTAGATTCTGGATACTCGATGTTCGATGCTGGATGCTAGATGTTGGATTTTGGAAAAATTAAGACAAAAGGATCATAGCTCGCGACTCGCAGCTCGTGGCTAAAAAATAATATTTTTGTAGGCTGAAAATGATTAGAATAGTAGCAATATATATTTTACTGATTGGAATGGCTCTGTCAGGACGAGCCGAAGACACCCGTTTTATCATGTCGGCACCAAATGCAGTGGAAAACGGGCAGCAGTTCAGATTAAGTTTTACGCTTAACGACCGTGGGGATAAACTTCAGTTACCTCCCGGATTATCGGATAATTTTCAGATTTTGATGGGACCAAGTACTGGTCAATCAACCAGTATTCAGATGATTAATGGTAAAACTACTACCGAAGTCACGTATTCTTATACCTATATTTTACGCGGAACAAAAGAAGGAACTTACGAGATTCGTCCGGCTTCGATTGAAGTTGATGGGAAAGTAATAGAATCAAACTCCCTGCAGATTCAGGTTGTTAAAGCTCAATCAAATTCTTCACAACAAAGTGGCAGAGGTGGTGCTGGCGCGCAACCACAACAAAATGAAGCGGCATCGGACGTAGATCTTGGAAAAGATAATCTTTTTGTACGTGTGGATTTAAGCAAACAAACGGCTTACCGTGGTGAACAAATTATTGCCACTGTTAAGCTATACGTAAATCCGAACATTCCGATTTCTAATTTTGATGAAGTAAACCTGCCTACATATGAAGGTTTTTATACACAAGACATTGATATTCCGCAGCAAATTAACTTTACAAGAGAAGTTTACAACGATAAAATCTACCAGGTTGGAGTATTGAAGAAAACAGTTCTGTTTCCGCAACAAAACGGAAAGATCAGGATTGAACCTTTTAGCATGTCAATGTTGGTCCGTCAGCGTACTGCTGCACGTAGTTTCTTCGACGATTTCTTTGATAACTATCGAACGGTAAAAGCTCGCATGACCAGCGACCCGGTAACGGTTACAGTGAAAGATCTTCCACCAGCCCCAGCAAATTTTATGGGAGGCGTGGGCGATTTCAACCTGAGTTCAAATATCAGTAGTACCGATGTAACAACTAACGATGCGGTTACTCTTACGTTAAAAATTACAGGGAATGGAAATATTCGTTTGGTACGTACTCCTGAACTGAAGTTACCAAGTGATTTTGAAGTATACGACCCTAAAACTACCGACAACGTTAATGCGGGCAATAATGGTGTATCGGGTACCAAAACCATTGAATACCTCTTCCAGCCGCGTTTCGAAGGCGATTATACTATCCCGTCGATCAGTTTTGCTTATTTTGATCCTGCATCTGGGAAATATATTACAAAGTCGACCCCGGAATATCAACTTCATGTGAAGAAAGGCAGCCAGGAACAGTCGGCCACGGTTGTCAGTTCGCTGCGTAAAGAAGATGTTCAGTTGATTGGCCAGGATATTCGTTTTATCAAACAGGGAAAAGCTAACCTGCATATGAAAGGAACTACTTTTTATGGAAGTACTCTTTTCTACCTGATTTATTTGTTTAGTGCGTTGGCTTTTATTGTTATTTATATAGTTTATCGAAAGAAAGCCCGCGAAAATGCGAACCTGGCACTGGTACGCAACAAAAAAGCAAACCGGATAGCTACCAAACGTTTGAAAGCTGCCGCCGGTTTTATGAAACAGAACAACAACGAAGCTTTCCACGAAGCCATTCTGAAAGCTTTCTGGGGTTACCTGAGCGACAAACTTGGTATTCCTGTAGCTGATCTTAGTCGTGAAAATGCATTATTAAAACTACGGGATAAGAATGTAACTGAAGAAGTAATCAACGACTTTGTAGAAGTGATCGACCAATGTGAATTTGCACGTTACGCACCTGCCGAAGGTTCGGAAGCTCGTCACGAATTGTATAAAAAAGCAGAATCAACCATGAGCCGTTTCGAAAAACAGATTAAGAAATAGTGATCCGTCAAAGTTTTCAGTAACAGTATGAAGAAATTAATAACAATAATAACAGTTCTTGCCCTTCCATTTTTCCTGAGTGCTCAGGAAAACAACGAAGCCTTGTGGGAGAAGGCAAATCAACTTTATACACAGGAAGAATACCAGCAGGCAGTTTCAGTTTACGAGCAAATTCTGTCCGGCGGCGAAGAGTCGGCAAAATTGTATTTTAATCTGGGAAATGCTTATTACAAAACCGGTGACGTGAATAATGCCATTCTGAATTACGAACGTGCCAAAGTACTTGCTCCCCAGGATGAAGATATTTCATTCAACCTAAAAATCGCGAACCAGTTTGTTGTAACCAAAATTGATGAATTACCGCAACCTTTCTTCGTGCGCTGGAGAACTTCAATTATTAACAAATACCCGGCTGATACATGGGCTAAAATAAGCATAGCAACATTTATAATATTTCTGCTTCTCCTTGGTTTGTTCTTTTTTAGCAGAAGTGCAGCCATCAAACGTGCCGGGTTCTGGCTTGGAATTGTAATTGTAATTTTCTCAGGCTTTACGTTTTCTTTTGCTGCAAAACAAAAAACGAAAATTAACACCCGTGATCATGCCATTGTATTCTGCCCGCGTGTTACGGTAAAAAGTTCACCTTCGGAAACAGGAACCGACCTGTTCCTTATTTACGAAGGGCTGAAAATACAGGTAACCGACAGTTTAAGTAACTGGAAAGAGATCAGGCTGACAGATGGAAACCAGGGGTGGTTACCCGATTCCTGCATCGTTAAAATTTAATCAGCCAAACAATAAAGTTGGAGGCACCTGGAAGGTTTCCAAAAATAAAAACACGGTCAAAGTTAAAACCCCGGCAAATGCAAGAACAATTACCAGATGCACCCAGTTGGTTTTCTGAATGTCATGTCTTGATTTTACATCACAAACTTCTCCCGGGCAATACTGAACCTTTTCTTTAAAAAATAGCGGATACACCTTACAGCCCAGGCAGATTCCGAAAACAGCCTCAAAAAACAGGAAAATAAGACAGACAAAACAAATCAGTCCACTAATCGGACTCACTGAATTGAGAATGTCTATCAAAACAAACATAACCAAAGCAAGCGCGATGCCAATTTTCCAGGCGAACTTTTTCTGCCTTGCACCAACATATTCAGGTGTTTGGTTTCGTACAATAAATCTCCCGATGATAAGAGTTGGGGCATATTTCGGATTGATCAGAACACGGATAATCATGTCAATAAGAAATCCAATAACAGCAAATTTAAGCATTGTAAAATTGCCACGCATTGCATTTTGGATGGAAAGGAGCATGATAAAAAACAGCATTCCGGCAGCTGCCCTGATTTCACGTTCATTTAAAACCGGAATGGTGTAACCTTCAACAGTTTCGCCAAATTGGATAATTTTTTTCATTTTCTGGTTGTATAATAATCGGTTAAAAAGCTTCCGGACAAAATGCAATGTAACTTTATTTTTACAAAGGTTTGCCGGATAATTTCTAAATAAACGCAACATATGAATTCTTGTTCAGGAGTCAGGATAAAATTCAGCACAATTGAACAATTAATTCAGAAAAGAACTAAACACATTTTGATAGATTGAGTCGCTCAAATCAATTAGATAAAAAAAACATCTTCAGTCATCGAACTCAGAAACTAATTTTATGTTTAACTAATGTCGGTATCCCAATTGTGATTTCATTTTCTTATATACCCCAAGTAAAGCATTGGTCAGATCAGTTCGTTTTAGCCTTACAATCTGGTGATATTCCTTTCCCAGATCATAAGATTTTAGTATATTAATCGCCCTTTTAGGGATGATCTGTAACATAAAATCTTCTTTCATTGTGTGATATTTGTTACAAAGGAAAATGGACAAAATGTTTTTTTTTACAAAAGCCAAAAATTCCGTCTCTAAAAACTGAAATACTTGACTTTTTGGGTACAATTTCATCAACTTTTCTTGAGGGTGGTTGTTAGAGATTGCGACAGTGAACAGATAATAAAATAATTGAAAAATAGGATACTTATGTTTGATCTTGAACTGATTAAGAAAATTTATGAAGAATTGCCTGCTAAAGTAGATCAGGCAAAAAAAATGTTGAACCGTCCGATGACTTATGCCGAAAAGATTCTTTACGCGCATTTATTTGAAACTCAGGAGCTGGCAACATTTGGAAGAGGAAAAGATTATGTTGATTTTGCCCCCGACCGGGTAGCCATGCAGGATGCCACTGCTCAGATGGCTTTGTTGCAATTTATCAACTCGGGCAAAAAACGCACGGCTGTGCCTTCAACTGTTCATTGCGATCACCTGATTCAGGCTCATGTAGAAGGAAAAACTGACTTGTCAGTATCTAAAAATGCAAATAAAGAGGTATTCGACTTTCTTGAATCAGTCTCCAATAAATACGGTATAGGATTCTGGAAGCCCGGTGCAGGTATTATCCATCAGGTTGTTCTCGAAAATTATGCTTTCCCGGGAGGAATGATGATCGGGACCGATTCTCACACAGTAAATGCAGGTGGTTTGGGAATGGTTGCCATTGGAGTTGGAGGCGCCGATGCCGTTGACGTAATGGCCGGGATGGCCTGGGAACTTAAAATGCCTAAACTAATCGGGGTTAAACTTACGGGGAAATTAAGTGGTTGGACAGCACCAAAAGATGTAATATTAAAAGTTGCCGGAATTCTTACAGTTAAAGGTGGAACAGGTGCCATCATTGAGTACTTTGGAGAAGGTGCAAAATCAATTTCGGCAACCGGCAAAGGAACCATTTGTAACATGGGTGCCGAAGTAGGTGCAACTACCAGTATTTTTGCCTACGACGAAAGTATGGAACGCTACCTGAAAGCTACCGGCAGAGCCGAAGTGGCAGAACTTGCCAACGGGGTAAAAAACATTTTGGATGCTGATCCGGAAGTATATGCCAATCCTGAAAAATTTTACGATGAACTTATTGAGATCAATCTTTCGGAATTGACTCCTCATCTTAACGGGCCTTTCACACCCGACCGTGCAACACCTGTTGCCGAAATGAAAAA
>DAOPJR010000083.1:0-14766 GCA_035399765.1 Draconibacterium sp.
TTGTTATTGAAATATTTTGGTCAATAGTTACAATAAGGTATTAAATCATTCAAAACTCCCGACGGGATTTTTGTTTTTTAAGTAGTTGATTTATCGTTTTTTTGTTGAGAAAGTGTTTTGGTTTAGTTCGAACACAAAAAAGCCCCGCAATATCTATAATTACGAGGCTTTTGATTTCCTAAGGTGATCCCCAAGGGACAAAAATCGAACCATTTAATAGCAGAATTAAAGCTATTAGGAGACATCTTGGTTTTATAAAACTGTCTAATTCTTAAATGAGAACGGGTTGGATTTCAGTCTTAAATTCGTAAAATAGTGTGAAGACCTCAATATTATGGTTTATATTTTCAAGTAAAAATGTACCATAAGTGAACTTGTATATATAAATATAAACTTATACATTTCGGAGAAGGCTATACTGATACCATTAATCGTTATTTTATCAAAGGCTTCAAAAAATGAGAATATAAAATTCTATTCCATGATTCAAGTGGAATTTCTACTCCGGTTTGAATATTAAATTCTTTAAGTCCTGTAAGTAATTTTCTGTTATTTTCAATAATATCCTCTCGTTTTGCCGATTTTTTAATCCAAGTAAATTCTTCTCCAAGCAGACTTAATAATTTTTGTCTGTCATCGGCCTTTGCAAAGGGAAGGCTATTTTCGAAGTCTGAAAGAAACATTAGACTCAGCCGCATAAAGTCAGTACACGATTCGTGTGCAAGTATTTCTTCACCTTGCCAATCTTTAAAACCATTTTTTCTGATTTCTTCAGTCCATTCCAATATTTTGGGCACCTAATAATCAAAGGTCAAACTTATTTTTTCTTAGAGAGAGGGCGTTTTATCCTTGTAGGTGAGGATTCCTTTCTTTTTTGAAGGAATCATTAATATCTTATCATAATTCGCGGGTATTTCCTCTGGCTCAAAATTGACTTTCTGAGATGAATTGAAAAAGGTGCAACAATCAGCCACTTGAAGAAAAATGATTTTTATATCATTTTTTTAGATTGTCAGAAATGCCTTCCAGCGTTCTGATTGTGATATTACTTAAGCAGTTATCTGTATTCCTTTGATGAAAATAAACCTCTTTCAGAATATTGAAAGTTTCATCCGACCATACATCATCATTCGGATTTGCTAAATTCGAAAACAGATTGTTGATTTTCTCCTTTACAATAATTCAATCTGGGTTTTGGGATATAAGTAAGGTTATTTCCTAGTGATTGGTTTTAATCGCATCAATGAGTTGTACAGAAATATTTTTCATTTGAAATACGTTGAAATTATTTCTTTCTAATTAATTTGTTTGTGCCAAAACATGAATATTCATTGCCAAAGGAAACATCAAAAACAGTTTCAATTTCATTCTCATTTATCTTTTTGACAGTCCATCTTGCTTTTCCGTTGGGCACGAAATTTTCAATAAATTCGGTTTCAAAAACTAAAATATTCTCACTTGAAATAGAATCATTCAGAACATATTGATTGAAGTACCCTTCATTGTTAAACTGTCGGTAAATAATCTTGCCCCTGCTCTTATCATAGCTGATGAAACCTTTGTCGATATGATGTTCGCCTTCCGGCTTATTCTTGGTAGGCTCAAAAATCGATTCATTTTTTACCTCAATATAATTGTTATCCAGAGCTAGCCCGAAACTTGAATTTATTTGGGATTTATCGTTTCCAAACGCACTTCCTATACCACTCCATTCCCCAATAATGAAGCTAATCTTGTCGAACGAATTTGATTGCCCATTGGATTGTCCGGCAATAAGAACTAACCCGAGAATAAAATATGCAATTTGTTTCATCATTATATTATATAAATTAAAAATGCAAATATAAAAGTATTAAACATTAGAGCTCTTGTATACCTTTACTTAAACCATTTATTCCACTTTCGACGGAAGCCCTCTAATTAATAAGATACTTTGAGATATGAAAAGTATAAGTCAAAAAAAGAAGAATCGTTTTTACCAATCCAACAGTCTTTTCTCCCCTTCCAGCGATTTTATCTCTGAAATTTCCTGGGAGACTTCGATAACACCTTTATAACTACCCGAGTGATCTCTTAGTGCAAAATACTGAATCAGTATCAATTCACCTTTCATTTTTATCCAAAATGAAGCTTTGTCTTTTTCCCCAGATTTAAACGATTCTACAATTTTCTCCACTACATGTACACTCTCGGGCGGATGGCAGTTTTTTACTTCACGTCCAATAATTGCAGTAGTTCTTGGAAATATTCTTTTGGTTGGGGTTGAGAAATACCGCACCTTGTTATTCTCGTCCACATAAGTGATGTCAACGGGAAGGTGGTTAAAGATAAGGATGATTTGTTCGATGCTTAGATTCCCTGTTCCCAGATTAACAAATCCATCCTTTACTTCTTCCTCTATCTTCGATTCTTCTAACTGCCTGGGGTGAACATAAGGATATCCTATCTCAGCACCTAAACGATTCATCCTTTTCAAATCGTCTTCAGGAATTGTCGTAAGAATTGCAGGAAATAGAATATGTTCTTCCCGAAATTTAATAGCCATCATATTGAAAAAGATATCGCCAACACTTCGGTTAAAATCCTTAATATCTATTATACCTTGATCCAGTTGCTGAATTACTGATTTGATATTTGCCCGAATATCGTCGTGAATGGACCACATAATATGAAGGCAACGGTAATCGGGCCAGACATTTTCAATTGCCGGGAAAAGCACATTTTCTTTGATGGTATAGTGTTTTGCAAAGACTTCCAGTTTTTTGAATTTATTGAGCAACTCCGTTTGACGCGAATTATTCACTCCTTCATTTACAAAAGCTTTAAATACCTGTCTTATATTGTCCAGAACCTGCACCATTTCCCTGTTATTTTGTTCCAGCACTCCTAAAAAAGAATTGGCTGCAGGTTCAATACGGGGATAATTTTTAATGGGGTTATGAAAAATATTCAAAACTTTATTGGCAAGCCTTTTTAATTCATCAACGGAATATCCTTTTTTTACAAGATAGTCGAATAAAGCGATAAAATCCCCAGGGATAACCGTTGGAATAAACGCCTTGTTTTGAACTATAAAGCGGTGGGCATTACCGGTTTCCAATACCAGTTTTGAAACTTCGATTAGTTTTGCCAACCTCTGTTCGCTTGTTTTAGTGAATTCCGACATTACGTTAGCTATTTGGAAAAGTACACCCAGAATTCTTCATCCTGCTTTTGTTTAAGCCAATGCCGGTAATTTAAGCTTATTGACTTGTCTATTAAAGGTGCCGGGATAAAAGGGGCAATAACTTTTAAGATTTTCCCTAGTTCAAGTTTTTTCAGTAAGGCTAATACTTCATGAACAGGTTGCTCGCCGGCATTCAGCATTTCTCTGATATCAATAGTTTCTACAATATTATTCTCATCGAACCAAACCGGCTGTTCGGTGATATAATTTTCACTTTCATCACTAACATCATTCACCGTGGAATGGCCCACTTCTGTCCTTAGTTTGTTAATCAGGTTTTCAACTTTCAATCCTCCAATGGTCGCGGCCTGGCTTAGAGTTGTAATCTTACTTATCGTCTTTCGTAATACCGGATTTTTCAATTTTTTAAATTGCGGTGCCATACTAATCAGAACATCTTCCAACTGGGGATAGGCTTCCAACAGATCATATATCTTCGTTTTAGGTGTTATTAAAAGATTTTCCATAGTAGGGTTTATTCTTCAGTATATGATAAAATTCGTCGTTCCCCCTCAAGGCTTCTGTTCTCTGACAGATCTTGAGAAACCTCCAGGGTTCCCAGATAATCTCCTTGTTCATCGCGAAGGGCATAATACTCGATCTTTATGAATTTACCTTTCATTTGAATCCAGAACGGCGCATGAGATGCTTTCCCTGATTTAAAATCTTCAAGTATCTTTTCAACAATATGAGTACTTCCCGGTGGGTGACACAGACGCACGTCCCGATTTATAATTGACCGGCTGCGGGCAAAAATTCGTTCTTTTCCCTGGGTAAAGTATTTAACCTTGTCATTTTTGTCCACAAACGTCATGTCGAACGGGACAGTATTCAGTATAGCTTTAATTTCTTCGGTGGAAAAACTTCCCGATGGCAATTGAATATTTCCATCAGATGTAAGAGTATTTTCAGTTGTTTCTTCAACAAGTCCGTCAGGTTTCCAGTCCACCACAGGATCGTAAAGAGCAAATCCATACTCCAGCGTTTGCTTATGAATATTCCACCAATCCTCGGTTGTAAGTACATCCATTGTCATGGGGAAAAGGATCTCCTCTTCCTTTTTTGTCATATCAACGAGTCCCTGCAGAGACGGATAAAATAAAAATTCGAGAGAATCATAAAGATCTTCCGGTTTCAATTCAGGAGCTTTCAGAATTTCAATACATCCTTTCAATTGTTCCCGAATTTCGTCGTGTTTGCCCCACATAACTTTTGGTGGTCCAGTAATTTCATTCTTTTCGAGATACGGAAATACAAGGTATTCTTTGCGTTGATAGTGTTTGTCTACGTCCATTAACTGATTAAAAAGGCTCTCTAATTTTAGTGCATATGTCTTGAAGTCAGCCAACTCTACATTCGGTAAATCATCAAGTTGCTGTTTTGCCAGTCCAGCTACCTTTCGAAGTTCTGAATTCTCTTTTTGAAACACATCAACCGGATGTCCTTCCGGGATTGCCTTCGCTCCTGATAAATCAACATTTCCCTCTAACACAGCACCGTGCACATCACAAAGTTTCAATACTTCAGTTTCAGGCAAGCCCTCTGCAATCAATTCCTGCTCCACCTCAACCACTTCTCCATATGGAATATTTTTAAGTGATTCAATAAGTTGATGTCTCACGTTTTCTGCTGATTCTCCCTGGTGAAGTTTCAGAATTAACTCTTTTAATTGTTCCTTTCTGTACTTCGAATTATTAATTAGTTCACTCATGGCTTACTCCTCAAATTTTATTATTTGTACGGGGCAGTTTTCTGCCGCTTCTTTTATCCCCTGTTCATATAAATTGTAATCGAGTCCGGGCACCACAATCATTTTATTGAACACTTTAAATACTCGTGGTGCAAAGGCATTGCACATTTTACATGCAATACAGGTATTTATACTATCGTCTCTCCAAACACGCTTAATCGTCAATGAACAATATTTTTACTGATGACAAAATATTTATAGTTTTATGGACAGCCTCTAACTGCTTATCCGGTTTAAAACTGCCTCTCCTTTTCTTATTTTTTCTGATAAAGACTGGATGGTTTCATTTTTTACGATATCATAAAAACCGTCACGTACCTGCTTGTATTGTTCATGTAACGGACATGGATTTTCATTGTTACACGATTTTAATCCAAATCCGCAGCGGTGAAAACAACCATCGCCTTCCATCACATGAATTACCTGATAAAGCGTCAGTTGTTTCTGTTCTTCATTAAAATAGAAACCGCCTCCCCGTCCCTTTGCCGAATCGACAAGATTATGTCGTGTAAGGGTTTGCAATATTTTTGCTGAAAATGCGGAAGGTGCTTCAATTTCTGTTGCAATCTCAAGAACACCAGGCCGTTTCTCCTCCCAGTTTCGGAGCTGAATAAAAACCAGTGCCCTTATTGCATATTCGGTACTCTTTGCCAACATAAACTTAGTTTTTCGAAATAATTTCTTTCTCCAAAGCTAATGCTTTCAAAAACAATATGTTGTTTTCCAAATGAATATGTCGATGTAAATCCTGTTCAAAATCACTTAATGTTTGATAGGTAATCAGGAAAGTATTGCAGCCATCAGGCGGACATGTATAGTTTGATGTTATCGCCGCTATTTCAAAAAAGCGTTCACCCTCTGCCTGATGTTCACTGAGCATGGTCTGTATCGGTGCATTTATACCGCCAAATTCGGATGTCAGAGAACTCTCACCGTTTTTATGTGCCACCAATCTTCTGATATAAGGGAACAATACCAGCTCCTCTTTCTTCATGTGAGCTGTCAGGTTTCCGGCCGACAATGCAAACAATTCCTGTACTTTAAATAGTTCAGGATGATTTTGCCCATGTACTTCGCAAAGTTTTTGCATTTTCTGTTGAAGAAAAGGAATATTTTCAGTGACATACGAATGATGCCGTCTTTCAATGTAATCGCATAGCTCGTTGAGCTCAACTGAATTAAAATATTTCGAATCCGGGTCGTTAACCAGAATAGCTGCTTCTAATTCTGGCAGTAATGCGCTGTATTCTACATTCGCCTTTTCACAGGCTTTTTCCAGAGTGATACCTCCTCCACAACAAAAATCAATATTGTTGCGATCAAAGATTTGTGCTGTTTTGTAGTTCTCTTTTACAATCTCTCCAACTTTTGAGTCTTTTCTGATTTCCATAGCTATTAATTTTTTTGACAAAGATAAAAATATTTTATAAAAGGATAATCGGGTCCTTTTATTATTTTATTATATATTTGCCTCAGCAAACGTTTAAATCTTTAATTTATGAATTCGAAAAAACTTTGGATAGGTTTTATTCTGGTGATGGTGATCTCGTTTGGAGTCCTGGGATACTTTGGCCACGAAATCTATCGGCAAGCACCCCCGATTCCTGAAAAAGTTTTAACTACCAGTGGAAACGTAATTTGTACTGCATCTGACATAAAAGATGGTCAGAATGTTTGGCAATCAATAGGAGGACAGGAAGTTGGTACTATCTGGGGACATGGAGCCTACAAAGCTCCCGACTGGACTGCCGACTGGTTACACCGCGAAGCAATGTTTATCCTGAATTCATGGTCAGAACAGGAATTCTCCAGATCGTACACTGATATTGAAAAAGATAAGCAGGCAATGCTACAGCAACGTTTGCAGGATAATATCCGAAAAAATACTTATGACGAACAATCGGGGGCGATTATCATTTCTGATGTTCGGGCGGAAGCTATCCAGGATAACAGCAAACATTATGCAGGTTTGTTTATGGATGATCCGGCTCTTGCGAAGTTGCGCGAGGCGTACAGCATTCCTGCAAACTCCATAAAAGATCAGGAGCGTATGCGGAAAATGAATGCTTTTTTCTTTTGGGCATCTTGGGCAACGGTAACTGAACGCCCTGGGAAAGACATCACTTACACCAATAACTGGCCGGCAGAGAAACTGGTTGGTAACCAGCCAACCGGATCACTTCTTTTATGGACCGGTTTTAGTGTAATTATTTTGTTGTTGGGAATCGGTCTGCTTGCCTGGTATCATGCTACCACTCACAAAGAAGAAAGTAATCCCGATGTTCCAAAAGTAAATCCTTTATCAGGAACAAAACTCACACCATCGATGAAAGCTACCTTAAAATATTTCTGGGTAGTAACGGCACTTATCCTGGTTCAGATATTAATGGGCGTTGTAACGGCTCACTATGGTGTCGAAGGTCTGGGATTCTATGGATTGCCATTGGCTGATGTATTACCATATTCCATCTCCAGAACCTGGCACATTCAACTCGCGATATTCTGGATTGCAACCTCCTGGCTGGCTACCGGATTATTTATTGCTCCGGCAATTTCCGGCAAAGAACCCAAATTTCAGCGGTTTGGTGTTAATTTCCTGTTCAGCGCTTTGCTAATCATTGTGGTCGGTTCGCTGGCCGGTCAATGGATGGGGGTGATGCAAAAATTGGGATTGATTGAAAATTTCTGGTTCGGACATCAGGGCTATGAATATGTTGACCTAGGCAGATTCTGGCAATTGTTTTTGTTTGTTGGGTTGGTTCTATGGTTACTTCTGATGGGAAGAGCGATCTGGCCTGCTTTAAAAGCAAAAAATGAAAACCGGCATCTGCTTACCATGTTTTTAATTTCGTCGGTTGCCATTGCAGCATTTTATGCAGCCGGTTTAATGTGGGGCAGACAGACTCACCTAGCCATTGCGGAATACTGGCGTTGGTGGGTGGTTCACCTGTGGGTAGAAGGATTTTTTGAGGTGTTCGCCACTGTTGCAATCGCTTTTTTATTCGTGCGCATGCAACTAATTCAGGCAAAAATTGCCACTTCAAGTGTCTTATTTTCTACCATTATCTTTCTTTCTGGTGGGATTATCGGCACTTTTCATCACCTGTATTTTACAGGTACTCCAACTGCAGTACTGGCTCTTGGAGCTACTTTTAGTGCGCTCGAAGTTGTGCCACTCGTATTAATGGGGTTTGAAGCCTATCAGAATATTCGTCTGAGTCGTGCCAAGGAATGGGTGGCAGCTTACAAATGGCCCATTTACTTTTTTGTATCTGTTGCTTTCTGGAATTTCCTGGGTGCCGGTATCTTTGGATTCTTAATCAATCCACCCATTGCTCTTTATTACATGCAAGGACTGAATACGACACCAGTACATGGACATACTGCTCTGTTTGGTGTTTATGGAATGCTGGGTATTGGTCTTATGCTGTTTGTCTTACGTGACATGGATTTGAATGTAGTTTGGAAAGAAAAAACAATACGCCTTTCATTCTGGATGTTGAACATAGGCCTGTTCCTGATGGTTGTTTTAAGTGTGCTACCTGTAGGTTTAGCCCAAACGGTTGCCAGCGTTAAACATGGTTTATGGTATGCCCGTTCGGCTGAATTTCTGGAAAGCCCGACACTCGAAACCGTACGTTGGTTGCGTGTGGTGGGTGATACCATTTTCGCAGCAGGAGCATTATATCTCGGTTGGTTTATTTTTGGCTTGAAAACAGGTTGGTCAATCAAGAAATAGTTATTGCCAGGCCGGGTAATTAACCGGCCTTTTTTGTTTCTGAAACTTGACAAACTTGACACAAAATGCACTTTATTGAATTTATTAACGGGAAAGTATGAATTTGTGCAAGACTCGTGCAAATTAGTAAACAAAAAACGTAACTACTTGATTTGTAGTTACGTTTTATGCTTTTGGTGAACCCAACCGGAAAAATGTCGAACTTTTTACTCGAAGATTACGAGGCTGTTTTGAAGTTTATGAATACTGAGACACAAAAGAAAAAGCTCAGATTATAGTAATCTTTTTTTTATTCAGAACTGAAAATACTGTTGGGTTCTGCACATTTTTGCAAATATATATGATCTTAAAAGCTAACAATTGCACTACCTAATTATACATCAATTGTATATGTAACCTTTGAAAATTCAGTTTAAGATCAATTTCAATTAATGTCAGCATTTCAAATACACTACTCCACTAAATTCCGCATCTCTTTAAAAAGAAATAATCTAAATTAGATTTTTTTGATATAAATCTTTCACAAGCTGTTACCAAGATGTGAAACCTACCGATTTTGATTTTCAATTTTTGTTTCAAAATTAAAATCAATATCCACTGTAAAAAAAAAACACCTCATGTATATCGATGAAAGAAAATTCGAATTTTGGATGAATCGCCTAGTGTCACATTTTGAAACGGTAAATAAAAAGATTGATAAATTTTCCAATACTGAAAATAAAATAAACGATGAAGTCCTATTAGATAACCAAGACCTTTGTCTGTTATTAAAAGTGAGCAAGAGAACATTGCAAAGGTTTCGTAGCTCTGGTAAATTACTTTATAAACGAATTGGCAAAAAAACATATTACCTTGAATCTGATGTTCATAAATTTATTCAAAATGGTTTTTCTAAAACTAAATAAGAACTGCATTACATTTTGTAACCACTTCTCGCTTCAGCGACTTCAATTACCTTCTTTTCGGTGGAGATTTGGGGAGTTTGCGGTGATACATTTTTGTTTTGTAAATCTGGATTTGCGGGATTCTCCCCAATTGTCATTTGAATTTTCCTGTCTAAGGCAGCCAAATCAATTTTCAGTTTTCTGAGTTCATCTTCTTTTTTCCATAGGCCGTTTACCACTTCTTTTAAAACGGGTATGTCTTTGGAAGCTTTCTCTACATGCCTTTCATGATTGTCAATTAAAACAGGAATACGTTCCAGTGCTTTTAAAAAACTGGTTGATGCCAGTTTCGGGTCTTTGGCGATATGGCCGTTGTTATATGTGTATTTTATTCCACTTTCACCTTCCACAAAAAAGCGGTTTTCCTTAAAATCAAAACCATCTTTCATGCTCGTTTCGGTTTTAACAAGAAGGTTAAACTCGTAAAGGCTTCCGATTTTTCTGTATCCTTCATTAGTCCGGGCATTCTCATTGATTTCATTCAGTTTTATCCCGATTGTTTTAGGATCGGAATCTTTTACACCTTCCAATTGAACCGGATTTAAGATACTTCCAGTGTTATCACTCTGGACTCTGTTGTTGAGTAAGTCCAAGTCCTTTTGCATTCGGGAAATCGTTTCCTGATTTTTGTCAATGCTTTGCTGAATATCCTCCAACCGGAAATGAGCAGATGATTTACTCCGGTTAAAAGCCTGCCGTTCACTTTCCAATGCTGTGATTTGTTTTTCGAGCTTGGCTTTTTCCAACAAATCGGTATTCCCGGAAAGAATTGCAACATACTCCGAAAAGTTCATACCTGATTTTTCATCCAAACTACCTTCATCGATGGTCCTCTTCCCAAGACTGTTTGTCTTTAACTGGCTAATGAATAGCTGCTTATTTTGCAAAAGATTGAACTTATAGGAATCCAGGCTTTTTTCAACCGCATAAATGATTACATCGACTTTGTTATCTGCGAAGAACTTAGCAATCTCATTACCTCTTCGTATCGCCCGCCCTTCCCTTTGTTCCAGGTCCGATGGCCGCCACGGAGAATCCAGATGATGAATAGCAACGGCACGTTTTTGAGCATTCACCCCGGTTCCCAACATCTCTGTCGAACCAAACAGAACGCGGATACGACCTTCGTTCATAGCTTCAATAATGTTCTTCCGGGCTTTCTCTGTTTTGGCTTCCTGGATAAACCGTATTTCCTGGGGTGGAATATTATGGTTTTCAACCAGCTTTCGTTTTATTTCACTGTAGGGTGTCCATTCGCCGGGTTTGTAAGTTCCTAAATCAGAAAATACAAACTGGGTTCCTTTGTAATCGTTGTACTGCTTATAATAGGAAGCAATCCGGGCAGCACAGTGAGAAGCTTTGTTATCCACATGGTCATCATAACGCGGGCTTATCATCCGCATGTCCAGACTCATTTTTCGGGCATAGTCTGTTGCAATCAGCATTTTTGCTTTTTCCTCCCGTTCCGAGAGTGGTGCCCGCCCCAAAATTGTTGCATCTCCGTTTTTGGCAAATGCTACCAGTTTTTGTATAAACTCTTCCTGTTGCGGTGTCGGGGGAATGTTATGCAGTATTTCAGCTTTCTCAGGCCGGTCGATGCCAATATCTTTTGCTGTTCGGTAGTCGGTAATTTCATTGTAAAAAGATGCCAATTCAGGGACTTTAATAAAATACCTGAACCGTTCTTTCTGGACAATTTCATTGGTTACTGAGAATTCGTAATCGGTAGTTTTTTTTGCATAAACGGCAGCCCAGGCATCAAAGGTTTTTATCTGCTGGCGTTCCAATTCTTTTGGGCGAAGGTATTTAAACAATAGAAATAACTCTGTGAGAGAATTGGATATGGTTGTCCCTGACAAAAAAGTCGCTCCCAAATCTTTATCGGTTCTTTCTTGTATGGTACGGATAGCAAACAACATATTCAATGCACGCTGACTGCCCTGCGGATTTCCCATCCCGGCAACCCTGTCGTGACGGGTATTGAACATCAGATTTTTAAAACGGTGGCTTTCATCCACAAACAGATGGTCTATTCCCATCATTTTAAAATCCACTACATCATCTTTCCTGTTTTCAATATCATGGGTGATGGATTTCAGTTTTACTTCAAGGTTTTGCTGTCGTTTTATCAAACCTTTCAGCATTCCCCGTGAAACTTCTCCTCCCTGTTTCCTGATAATATTCAGGTTTTCTTCTACACTGTCCAATTCTGCCTGTAAAATCTGTTTTTGCACTTCGGGAGACTGAGGTATCATTCCAAACTGTTCGTGAGTCAGTATGATGGCATCCCAGGAGTTATTTTTGATTTCATTGAAAATCTTTACCCGTTTTGCCGGACTAAAATCCTGTTTCCCCGGATAAAGGATTTTGGCATGTGGATAAGCTGTTCTGAATGTCTGGGAGATTTCATGGATATTGGCTTTCAGTCCTACTATCATCGGTTTATTGGCCAGTTGCAAACGTTTCATTTCGTACGCGCCACAGCACATAATCAATGTTTTCCCGGAACCAACTTCATGGTCGCAGATGCCACCCCCGTTTTGTTTCAACATCCAGATAGCATCTTTCTGGCTGGAATACAGGTTAGGTATTCCCAGTGCTTTCAAGTCAAGTCCGGGAAATGTCTGGTGCGAACCATCGTATTTTGGTCGCACATAACAGTTATAAGTTGAATTGTATAATCCGGCCAGTTTTTGTTTAAACACCGGGCTTTGTTCATTCAGCCAATCAGTAAATCCGTTTCTTATTTCGTCGATTTTACTGTTTGCCAGTTGGATGGCTTCATTGTCCCTGACTTTTACCTCTTTATCGTCAACAATTATCTTTTTGGTAATATCAGGGGTTGTGTTTACAAGCGCATGTTTCATCAATGCAATTCCGTCGTACAGGCGGCTTTGCGATTTAACAGCGTACTTCTCGTAAATATTAGCATTGGTGAATTGGGCTTTTACCGAAAACTCATCAACAGAAGATGAATAGTGGATATCCACCCCGGTTTTAAACAGGTGCGAAGCATATTGACTGTAAATGTTTGTTGGAATCCAGCGTTCCCCGAAATTGAAATCCAGTTCTTCAAAAGGGATAGGTTCAGGAATAGAGTTTTGAAGGACGTTTAATGACTCCTTTGCTGCAATATCATTGGGATGTTGTGACAAATAGTTTTCAATGTCACTGACTTTTTCAACTACATTCCCAGCTATAAATTTGTCGGCTACCTTATAATTCTGGATAAGTGGGTTAAAATATATCCTCCCGTGAAGTTCCTGAACCAGTTCTTCCTGGCTTTTTTCTTCCAGAAGGGACAACATATAATCCATCCGTACTTCTCCGAACTTATTCAGTGAAGCGGCCAGCCCTTCTTCCGAAGTTTCAACCTTTTCCAGTTCCCTGGCATTAAAGGCAACAGGCTGATTAAAAATATCGGCTCTTACCAGTTCCCCGTTTACGCCCCGCTCCAGTGCTAACACTTCATTGGCCCCGGAATCCATTTTAAGCAAGCCGAGGTTTTTGGGGTCGTTCAGATTTCCATACTTCTGAAAGAATTCATCGTAATAACCGTTTAACAGTTTTCGGCTTGCCGTATCTTCTTTTAAACTTTCCGCTTCATTGGTGTACAGATAGTGATAGGTATCCCTGATTTGGATAAATAGCAACGCTTTTGCTTCCTGTTGTGGGGTTAGTTTTAACCGCTCAAATGTTGCTGTATCTGAGTCCCATTCCTTTAAAAATCCAATCTGTTTTTGGTCTTTTACCAGTGAGCCGGTTCTGTGATGGCCATACAATTCTCCTTTAAAGGGCCGTATATCCGGAAGTGAAGAGATAATTACTTCCACCTGTTTCCCGTTTACCGGATTCGGTTGTGAAAACAGGTTTAGCTGTTTGGCCTTTGATTTTGCAGAGTTTCTTTTCCTTGTGGGATTATTTTGGCTGCGTTCCTCCTGGCTCATGCCAAAGAGGTCGTAAAGGGTTAGTGACGGTTGTGCTTGTTTTATATTCTGAACAGGTTTGTTTGGAGATGAAACTGAAATGGATTTTTTGTCGGAAACTTCTTTTTGAAACAAATCGATATCCAGTTTTTCACTGAAATCTGCCTCCAGCATTTTTTTTAAATCCGACGCGATTCCGTTTATTCCTCCTTTATGAATAAAAACCTGCGCCGGTTTTCCGTAAGGGTCGGTATCGACAAATCCTTCTGTATGAACTACCCGTTGAAAATTGTTGTAATAATTATTGTTGTAAACACCACTGGAAAGTTTTTCACTCTGCACAAAATCTTTCTCCTTTTGGGTCAAACGATTTTTACCTGAATCTTTCTGAAGGATAATCAGGTCACTGCCCACCTCGGTACCGGCATATTCGCTGAAAAGATTACTAGGTAACCGGACTGCCGAAACCAACCGGCTGTTGTCCATTAACCACTGGCGTATCGGTTCATTTTTCGGAGAATTCATTACCCCCTGTGAAGTGATAAAAGCCAGAATCCCTCCATCACGAAGTGTATCCATTCCTTTTAAAAAGAAATAATTGTGGATGTTCCTAGATGACTGCTGTCTGGCTTTATCGTTACTTTTCAAAAACGAAACATCAAAAGCAGCAACATCGCCAAACGGGATATTGGAAGAAACCACATCGAAATGGTTGTTGTACCGGCCTTCAATTTCCTCAAATCCGGCAGTTCTGATTTTGTCTACTGGATAAAGTTTTGACAGTATTTTTCCAGTTAGTAAATCCCTTTCAAAACCTGTTGCAGAAAGCCCTTCACTCTGATTTTTAAATGCCGAAATAAATACTCCCAACCCGGCAGATGGGTCAAGAAACTTCTCGGGAGACACCTGGTTTTGTTTTAACGTTTCGGCAAGAACCTGGACGACTTCGGGAGGCGTATAAAAGGCGGTCAGAATGGAGTTTTTCAGGCAGCTTACATACTGTTTGTATTGCTGTTCCGATTGGGAATTACGTTTCAATACATCATGTAATTCAGTCACTATAGGGAACAGTCCGACTTCCGAGTTTGACCAGTGGACAATATCAGACAAGCTTTCTACCGGATTGAGAATACATTTTAAAGCCCCGAAACCGGAATATTGTTTCAGGGCTTCCTGTTCTT
>DAOPJR010000084.1:0-7647 GCA_035399765.1 Draconibacterium sp.
TAGCTGTACGAACGTGCTTCACCCATCACCACATAATCCGGGTCAATGTTATTGCTCGTGTATCCGGCGTTATACAATGCGTTGATTAGCCCGGCTTCCCCGATAATATACGCACTGCCGTTGGGTCGCTGACTTTGAAGAAAAGCAGCGGTTGCCAAAGCACTGGTGTAAAAATGTTCGGGTCCAACATCCAGGCCCATTCTTGATAATTTTCCCTGCAACTCCTTGATAGTCCGTTCGCTGGAGTTGGTCAGAAAAACAAATTTTTTGTTTTCATCGATTAACCACGATACAAACTCTTTTACACCATCCAGTATTTTATTGCCATGATAGATTACGCCGTCCATGTCGCAAATGAAGCCCTTTTTGCTCCGTATATTTTCTATCATTGATTTTTCTGTCATTTCAAATTTGTTTTAATCCGTTTTTACAGGTCATTCATTTTAAAACATCAATAATACAACGTTTCCCGACAGGTTTCATTCAAACGTTATGTTCTTCTTTAAAAATTAATAATTAAAAGCAGCAGAGAAACAAATTACAAGTTTCGGGCTTTGGTTTGTTTTAAACATCCGTATTTCTTCCAGAACCGTGAATCATTGCTGTCAGCATCCTGTTAAAATCTTCTGCTCCCAGCAATTCTTCTATGCTTAAAATCATCCGGTAACGCCACTTGTTTTTCTCATCACTTGGAACATTAATCCGTTCTTTGTCGGTTTCATCCCAGCGAAGTTCACCATCCATGGCAATTAAATCCTGAATTGGAAAAATTGTCCACATAGCTGGCGAATACAAATGCTGGTTAATGATTTCGCGGCAGATCCAGGGTTCTGCAAAAAAAGGCGCATCGCCGTTATGCCCCAGAATATGATGGAAGAAACGCTGCGTGTTTTCACGGTTTTCCTCCCACCATCCCCTGATTGTTGACATGTCGTGAGTGGAAGTGGTACATACACTCAGGTAAGGCGCATCTGCCGGGTGCCCAAATTCAATGTCAGGATTCTTGGGCATACGTTGTATTTCAAGACTTAAAATGTTTAACTCGTTCATCACTTCCGGTACCGTATCAGGAACCATTCCCAGGTCTTCACCGCAAATCAACATTTCACTTGCTTCGGTTAAAGCAGGCAGTTTTTTCATTGCTTCATTTTTCCAAAACTGCTCGTGTCGCTTGTAAAAGAAATCGATATACAAATCATCCAGCTTGTCTTTTGTCTCGCTGTCAAGTTCACGGTACGAGAAGGTGTAATGTAAGGCAATTCGCGGATGATAGGCTTCGGGTGAATACGGATCACGGATAAACAGCACTTCATCGAGCAGTGAGATCAACCCGTCGCGAACAGTTACTTCCTTTTCTGTCAGTTTCCCTTCTTCGTCTTCCAGTGGTGTAAAATGTGCGAATATTTTCTTTTGTGTATCAAATTCGGGTTTCAATTCAAAAACATTGTAATCCAGTTCATTCAGATAGTTCTTTCGTACTTCTTCGCTGAACTCGCCAAAAATCTCGCGCAAAAAGTGTCCCCGAATATATGGTTTAACCATTCGTTCATAGTCGAAACTAACGCCCCAATCTTCCAATTCGTTTGGAGTAAATGGCAAACCGGGTTTAAAATATCCGAGCAAACCATGTAACGCGTTTTGCGGGATTTCCCAGATTCGAAAGAAACCCAGAATATGATCAATTCGGAATGCGTCGAAATATTTCGACATAGCCTGAAGCCTTTTTTTCCACCAGTCGAAGCCATCTTTTTCCATTTCATCCCAGTTGTAGGTCGGGAAGCCCCAGTTCTGACCGAGCACGGCAAAATCATCTGGTGGAGCACCTGCCTGTCCGTTCAGGTTGAACAGCTCAGGTTTTGTCCAGGCTTCAATGCTGTTTGGACTGATTCCGATCGGGATATCGCCTTTCAAAGCTACTCCCCTTTCGTGTGCATAGGTTACTACTTCCTTCAGTTGCTTATCCAAATAAAACTGGATGAAATAATGCACGGCAATATCAGCGTAGTGTTTGGTACCCGGTTCAACGAGTTTTTTAATCTTTTTACTGTCGAATTGTGCCCATTTTTCCCATTCCCTGAAATTGCTGGTTTTATGCTGATCGCGTAAATAACAGAAAGCCGCGTATGGTTCGAGCCATTCACGATTTTTTTTGAAGAAAGCCTCAAATTCGCCTGACTTCTTAACGTTTTTCCATTCCTGATCAAAAATGAGTTTATAGTAACGTGACTTTACCTGTGTTACTTTCACATAATCCACATAAGGTTTAGCATTTAATTCTTCTTTCAAGGCATTAAATTCCTTCTGTTTGACTACATCATTCAACTGTCCCAGATTATCCAGATTCAGGTAAGCCGGATGCAGGGCAAATACCGAAATGGCTTTGTACGGATATGAATCGAGCCATGAGTGTGTGGCAACTGTTTCATTGATTGGGAGCAATTGAATCATTTTCAACCCGGTTGATGCCGACCAATCTACCAGTTTTTTAATATCATTGAATTCACCTATTCCAAAACCTTCATTTGTCCGTAAAGAAAATACTGGTACCGCTACACCTGCCCCTTTCCAGTTGGAACTGCCAAAGCGGAATTTCTCATCATTCTGAACATGCAGGATACTTTCCTCAGCCTTATCCACATAAAATAAAATCCGTTCATCTCCGTCTTCCCAGATTTCTATTTTGCCTGATTCAATATCAACCAGAACATACTTGTAATAAATTGGGAATTTAGCCTGGTGCAACGAAATATTCACCTTCCATACCGGATAATCAGATGGATCAAGTAACAAGGGTGTTTTCCACTCCCCCAGTGACTTCAAATTTCCTGTAACTGCTAAAGTTTTTCCTTTCGGAATGCGGGTTTCACGAAGTCGGAGCTGAATTGATCGCTTGTAGTTTTTCAGCGTAATTTTAAAGTCAGGACCAGGAGGAGGCATCAATACTTTGGTAAAAACCTGGGTTTGAAAAGCACTGTCTGAGTCGGCTTGCGGACGCCAAAAATCGCGTGTTTCCAATAAAGTATAATCACCGGTTATAAGTACACGATTTTTCCCGCCTTCCCAAATAAACGAATGGTTTTCAGTTCTAAGCAGGTATTTATACTCAATATCCGTCTTTCTTCCCAACACTAAATTGGCTTCCCACTCTCCATCACCATTGTGATACATCGGAAATGCATCTTCAGCACTCCATTCTCCCAGTGCTTTGTGAGATCCTGTAATGAACAGGTTTTCGCCCCACCGGGTATGATAATTGATTCTGAACGTTATTTTTATGCCCATTTTGATAATCTTTAAGACCGTTTGAATTAGCCCATTTAAGTTACTGGAAAATCGGCACAAATATAATGTCGTAAATCAATAAATGTTTGGGAATTGTATTTATGCAGAGCTATCTTTGATTAACTTAATATTTAAGATGATTGGCGTCAGAAGTACTTTCTTCAGTTGTAATCTTTAATGGGAAGTATATTGCAAAGTTCTGTCTGTGTTACTCATTTATTCGGCTGTAATCCAACCCACTATTTTCTTATCATCGGGCTTGGTTTTGGGCGGATAAGAAGTTACCAGATTACCTTTTTCATCAATCAGGTATTTTTGAAAATTCCATGTGACGTCTGAATCCATCACACCATTTTCTGATTTGTTGGTCAACCACTTATATAATTCGTGCATATCACTGCCTTTCACACTGATTTTAGCCATCATCGGAAAAGTAACACCATAGTTTTTCTCACAGAAATCAGCGATCTCTTCATTTGTTCCCGGCTCCTGTTTCAGAAAATTATTGGCAGGAAAACCAATGATCACAAAATGATCTCCGCCATATTGTTCATATAGCTTCTCCAATCCTTCGTACTGTGGAGTAAAACCACATTTTGAGGCAGTATTTACAACCAATACCTTTTTTCCTTTTAATTGTGCAAAATCAAATGCGGAACCGTCGATCGCTTCAACTTTAAAATCGTAAAAACTTTTCTGAGCATTTGTAACCTGAACCATAATTGTAAATAATGTAATAAGTAAAAAACCAAATTTTGTTTTCATAAGAATTTTTTTTAATCAAACAATTGGACAGGAAGAATGGTTTAATTTAAGTTCATTTCAGAATCTGTTGAATCCAGGGTACGAATATGGTTTGGCGAAGAAAGTGAAATAACATATAATTGCAGCTCAGTAAATGAAATGTAAGGATGGATAAACCGGAGACAAGAATTCCGAAGTCATATCGGAACTACATATATAATACATTTGCTTTTTTGCCTTTTGTTTTTTTGCTTTTTCACCGGGATTGTAGTTTTGCGTTATCACGGAGGCTACCCATACGTATTAGAAACTTTGGGTATTGATGGTTACCAATGGTTGTGGATTCACCGTATCACAGCTTTGGCAATTATACCAATAATTCTGGTGCATTTACTGATGCACTTGCACTGGCTAAAAATGCTGGTTAAACTGCAATTTAAAGGAAAGAACAGCGGAACGAACTTAACCCTGTTTATCGTATTTTTTTTGACTGCTTTTACTTCCTTACTTGCCTGGTTCGTATTTGGTGATTCTCCTTTGGCTGAAATTTTAAGAGAAGTACATAACAAGCTTGGGTTACTGCTAATTTTCTTTTTTATTTTTCACCTGATCAACTATTTCAGGTGGTTTATAAACATGACCGGTAAAATTTTGGGAAAGAAAAAACGTGATTAGTGAAAAAGAAAGTTTTAGCAGGCTTCAGACTCCCGGTACTGTATGCTTCAAAACAGTACCGGGGCTTCTGAAACTTTAAACAACTTAATTAGGTAACTCCAAGCCGCGTCCATAACTTTTTTTGTGCAAAGATTACTTAGCAGCCTCTTTTTAAATTTTGCATTTTTCTGTTTTAACGGGTTTGTATTTTTAAAACAGCGAAATAACAAAGCATATCAACTAAACCAAACAAACTAAAACTATGCCTATGAACACCACTACAATGAACTTTTCTTTTAAAGGAAGCGACTTCTGTATTTTATCTTCTCCTCTATGTTAACACTACAAAATTCGTCATATTCTGCTCCTCTGCCTAATTTCCATTACTGAATTGAAGCAGGTAAAAAGCTCAAATTCAAATGAGTAAAAAGCTGACAGACACTCATTAAATTGAGAATTTCTTTAAGGTAGGTAGAATGAATTAGGAAGAATTATATTTTGACAAATTTAAACGAACAGAAACTAGATATTCATTCAAACAGAAGAACAGTAAGAATATGAAAAATGATATTAGGAAAAATGAATAGGAAATAAGGGATGAAAGTGATTTTTAAAGTGTTTCTGCACCCAGGTATTGTCAGCGTCCAAACAATACCGGGGCGATGATCAGAAACTTTTAAACAACTTAATTAGGTAACTCCCAGCCGCGTCCATAACTTTTTTGCGCAAAGATTATTTAACGGCCTCTAAAACCTGCATTTTCTGTTTTATGGGTTTGTAAGTTTAAAACAGTAGGGTGAAAAATGCACGATCAACTAAATTCAAAAAAAACAATGAACTAAAACTAAACTCTAAAAAAATCTAACAACTAACTAAAAACTAAATCTATGAAACAATCTAACAATGAACTTTTTCTCTTAAAGGAAGCGACTTCTGTATTTTATCTTCTCCTCTTTATCCACAATACAAAGTTCGTTACAATCCAACTCCAAGCCTAATTTTTATTGCTGATTTGAAATGGTGTGAAATCTTAAATTTACATACAGAGAATGCTTAGTGTTACTCATTGATATTAACCTTGTTCCTTAAAACATAGATCATAATTCTTAGCAACTCTCTCCAAAATACTCACTTCTTATTTAAACATGCGAATCAGATGACACCTACAAATCACCTAATAACAATCACTTTATCAGCTAATTAATAAAATTCAACACGCAGTCAGTTTTGATTCCACTTTCTGTTGTATTTTTGGCTCATTAATAAAACAGATTATGAGCGACGATAAGAAAATTATTTTCTCAATGTATAAGGTGAGTAAAACATACCCACCCAGTAAAACAGTTATTAAAGACATTTCACTTTCGTTTTTCCTGGGTGCTAAAATTGGCATCATCGGGTTAAACGGATCAGGAAAATCGACTTTGCTGAAGATCATTGCCGGTCAGGACAAATCGTTTAATGGTGAGCTTGTGTTTGCCCCAGGTTACTCTGTTGGACTGCTCGAACAGGAACCACAACTCGACGAAAACAAAACCGTAATCGAAGTAGTACGCGAAGGCATGCAGGAAACCGTTGACGTTTTAAACCGCTACGAAGAAATCAACCAGTTGTTCGGAATGCCGGAAGTATATGAAAATCCGGATAAAATGGACGAGTTGATGAACGAACAGGCTCAGCTACAGGAAAAAATGGATGCACTGGATGCCTGGAACCTCGACAGCAAACTCGAACGCGCCATGGATGCGCTGCAATGTCCGCCTGACAATCAACCCATCAGTGAACTATCGGGAGGTGAACGCCGACGTGTTGCATTGTGTCGTTTATTGTTAAAAGAACCGGACGTTTTACTGCTCGATGAACCTACCAACCACCTCGACGCAGAAAGTATCCAATGGCTCGAAGCGCATCTCGATCAGTACAAAGGAACCGTAATCTGTATCACCCACGACCGCTACTTTCTGGATAATGTAGCAGGTTGGATTCTAGAGCTCGACCGTGGTATGGGAATCCCATGGAAAGGAAATTACAGCTCGTGGCTTGAACAAAAAGCCAAACGACTGGAGCAGGAAGAAAAAGGGAGCCAGAAACGGAAGAAAACACTCGAACGCGAACTGGAATGGGTACGGATGGCACCCAAAGCCAGACAGGCAAAAAGTAAAGCCCGTTTGAGTGCGTACGATAAAATGCTAAACGAAGACAGTCGTCAAAAAGAAGAGCGTCTCGAAATTTTCATTCCCAATGGTCCGCGACTCGGTGATAAAGTAGTGGAAATGGAAGGTGTGAAAAAAGGATTTAGTGATCGTATCCTTTTTGAAGATCTCAGTTTTAAACTTCCACCTGCCGGTATCATTGGTGTAATTGGGCCAAACGGTGCTGGTAAAACCACTCTTTTCAAACTGATCATGAATCAATTAAAAGCCGATGCAGGAAGTATTGACATTGGAGAAACAGTAAAAGTCAGCTATGTAGACCAGACGCACAAAGCTATCGATCCAAACAAATCGGTTTATGAAGTTATTTCGGGCGGAACAGAGACCATCATGCTTGGAAACCGACAGGCAAACGCCAGAGCCTATGTTTCGCGCTTTAACTTTTCGGGTTCCGATCAGGAAAAGAAATGTGGTGTTTTATCAGGCGGTGAACGGAACCGCTTACATCTGGCTCTCGCACTGAAATCGGAAGGTAACTTACTGTTGCTCGACGAACCTACCAACGACATAGACGTGAATACTTTGCGTGCGCTCGAAGAAGGTTTGGAAAACTTTGCAGGCTGTGCAGTCGTTATTTCACACGACCGCTGGTTCCTCGACCGTATTGCCACACACATTCTTGCTTTTGAAGGAGAAGGGCATGTCCATTTCTTCGAAGGATCTTTTTCCGATTACGAAGAAAACCGGAAAAAACGAATGGGAGGAGAAGCACCAAAGCGGTTTAAGTATAAAAAACTGAAAGCATAAAAAATAT
>DAOPJR010000084.1:7747-9911 GCA_035399765.1 Draconibacterium sp.
CGGAAATTTCCGGGTTTTTTGTTTGTTATAGAATTTCGATATTTGCATCAATCGTATGCAAGTAGAAATAACCATTGCCATTTATTTTCTGTTCATCATTGGAATTGGTGTTTATTCAGCTTTCCAGGTGAAAAAACCCGACGATTATTACGTCGCAGGGAAACGTGCAGGTTGGTTCCCTGTTTCAGGAAGCTTATTGGCCACTATCCTGGGTGGTTCGGCCGTATTGGGCACAATAGAACTAAGCCAGACTGTTGGCTGGCCGGCACTGTGGTTTCTTTTTAGTGCAGCAGCAGGTCTGTTTGTGCTTGTACCTGTTTCAAAATATGTACGTCGTTACGGAAATTTCACCTTACCTGAGCTACTTGGAAATTTCTATGGCAAAAAGGCCGAAGTTATTGCTTCTGTTATTATTCCGCTGGCGTGGTTCGGGATTGTTGCAGCCCAGATTATTGCAGCAGCAAAGATACTTACTGGTCTTCATTCCATTACTTACCAGCAAGCTGCACTTATTTCGGGCTCTGTATTTATTCTTTACACCTTACTGGGTGGGCAATGGAGTATTTTGAAAACCGATACTTTACAATCAGTTTTAATTATTGTCGGATTGGCTGCCATGTTGTTTTTCATCTTTACTGACCCGGAAAAACAGGTAAGTCAGCCACTGAGTTTTGACGCAATGTTCAACGATAAATTTAGTTTTGTCGATTTACTTATTCTGCTGGTCACTTACTCGGTCACCTTCGTTGTTGGGCCCGATATTTATTCGCGTATATTCTGCGCCCGAAATGAAAATACAGCCTCTAAAAGTGTTCTGATTGTTGCGTTAATTCTTATTCCGGTTTCGTTTGGATTAACCTACCTCGGTGTTTTCTCGCAGAATTCAGGTGAAGGAATCGTAGCTTTTGCCGAACATCTTTTGCCAGGCTGGGCTTACGGGTTGTTTCTTGCTGCCCTCCTATCAGCAGTTATGTCTTCTGCCGACACTACCCTGTTAACATCATCTATCATTTTGAGTGAATTAATTACCGGCAATCTTAACAGGAAAAATTCCTTATTACTGGCCCGTTATTTAATTATTGCAATCGGAATCTTAAGCTTGATTATAGCGTTATATGTTACTTCCATTATTCAGGCGCTTTTACTGGCTTTAACATTCTTTTCGGGAGCTTTTGTTGTCCCCACTCTGTTGGGATTACTTCAAATTAAAGTGAACAAAAAAAATGTTGCTTTTGCTCTAATTTCAGGAGGAAGTATAGCTTTAATCGGCAAGTTGTTATCTCTTCTAAATTGGGAAGTAGCTGGAAATTGTTTGATTTTTATGGCATACATCGTTAATGCGATAAGTTTACTGCTTCCGGTTAAAATTAAAACAACTCAATCTAAATAACAGACGAATTACGGCAATCCCACTTCAGATTTTTAAAAATCTATTAACTTACACGGCGATTTTAACTGAGCCTGTGAATTGAATTTAGTTAACCTATATGGAAAGTTTTGACCTAGGATTATATAAGCGATTAATCGAAACTCTTGAACATGAATATTTCTTCTATTCCCATAATCTTAAAGGGGAATATTTGTATATGAGTCCTTCAGTGGAAGATATTTTGGGTTACTCTGTTGAAGAAGCAAAAGAAGGTTTGGTGAAACACATGACTGATAGTGAATTCAATAAAAAGAACCTTGAAACACTTCAGAAGAGTGCCCGCGGAAAAAAACAACAAGACTTTATACTCGAACTTTATACTAAATCACAAGAAGTTAAAATTATCCGAATAATGGAGTCTCCCCATTATAATGACAAAGGAGAATTGATTTCGGTTGATGGGGTTGCTCAGGATATTACAAGGCATGTTAAATCTGAACGCATCATACAGGAACAGAATGAAGAATTAAAAGAACAGGATGATAAATTACGGAAGAATCTAAAAAAACTCATCGCCAAAAACAAAGATATTGATAAGCTTCAAAAAGAATTAGACTACCGTTTTCATCTCTTATTGAATATTATTAATGAAATCCCTGAAAAGATATTTTTAAAAGACATCGAAGGAAGATTTCTCCTGGCAAATACCCGTGTTGCTGAAAATTACGGTTTAAGTCCGGAAGAGCTGATTGGAAAATCAGACTTTGATTTTTATCCTGAAGAGGAGGCCAGGAG
>DAOPJR010000084.1:10011-14286 GCA_035399765.1 Draconibacterium sp.
GAAAAAATGCGTGCACTTGGTAATCTGATTGCCGGTATTGCTCATGAAATTAATACTCCAATTGGTGCCATTAACGCTTCAGCAAGTAATATTTCAGCTTCGCTCGATAATTCCATGAATAACCTGTATACTCTTTTTACACAGCTAACAAAAAAGGAATTGGTTATTTTCCTGAAGATCATGGATTTGATAGAAAAAAACAAACCTGCTCTGACTTCAAAAGAAAGAAGACAGTTCAAGAAAAGTATACAGAATAAACTAGAAGTGGCCGGATGTAAACATGTAGAATCAGTAGCCGATCTGTTCATTTACCTCGATCTTTATGAAGCCGCTGACAAAGTAATTGACATGTTCGTTGTTGAAGATCCGGAATTTATTTTAAAGGCGATAAAAGACATTTATTCTATACGAAAGAACACTGAAAACATAAAAATGGCTGTTGACAAAGCCTCGAAAGTTGTTTTTGCCTTGAAAAAATTCGCTCATAAAGATCAGGGCAATAAAATGGAACAAGCCAGCCTGATTGAGAATATCGAAACAGTACTGATATTGCACCACAATCAGTTAAAGCAATCAATTGAGATTGTCAGGGATTTTGACGAAGTCCCATTGATCAACTGTTACCCGGACGAACTGATCCAGGTTTGGACAAACTTAATTTCCAACTCCATTCATGCGATGAATCAGGCCGGGACATTAACAATTAGAGTAAAAAACCTGGGATCGCAAGTAAAAGTAAGCATTAAGGATACCGGATACGGAATACCGGAAGAAATAAAGGAAAAAATATTTGAGCCTTTTTTCACAACAAAGAGCTCAGGTGAAGGAACCGGAATCGGCCTGGATATTGTAAAAAAGATATTGGATAAACATAAAGCTAAAATAGAACTGGAGAGCCAGGTAGGAATTGGAACTACATTCCATATAACACTTCCGGTTAACCAGGAATAAATACTGATATGAAAAAAGCAATTGTTTGTGTTGACGATGAAAATATCATCCTGAACAGTTTGGGTGAACAAATTGAAAACCTTTTTGGAGGCAACTACATCTATGAATATGCCGAAAATGCGCAGGAAGGCATGGAAGTACTTGAAGAACTTACCGATGAAGGAGTTAGCGTTCTGGTCATTGTATCCGATTGGCTAATGCCCGGGAAAAAAGGAGATGAATTTTTAATCGAAGTTCATAAAAAATTTCCCAATATTGTAAAAGTAATGCTTACCGGCCAGGCCGATGAATCAGCTATCGATAATGCCCGTAAAAATGCTAACCTTTTTGCTTGCATTCATAAACCGTGGACCGCAAAACAACTGGAAGCTGTAATTAAATCCGGAATATCGAATATTGAATAATACTGGAGAAGAGATGGAAAAACAAGTTATCTTATGTATCGATGATGAAGAAATTATCTTACAGGCTTTGGAAGAACAGCTGGATAATACCTTTGGAGACGAATACAAAATAGAAACTTCGGACAGTGGCGAAGATGCCATTGAATTTTTTAAAGAACTTAAAGCAGAGGGATTTCACGTTCCGGTTGTAATATCGGACTATATAATGCCAGGAATGAATGGGGATGAAGTTCTTAAAGAAATACATAAACTTTCTCCGGGATCATTAAAAATCCTTCTTACCGGGCATGCCGATGTTGAAGGGATAAGTAATGCAATTAACAATGCCAAATTGTACCGTTACATCGCAAAACCATGGGACAAGGACGATCTGGTACTTACAGTGCGGGAAGCCATTAAGAGCTTTTTGCAGGAAATTAAAATCCGCAATCAGAACGAAGAACTATTGATTCTGAATGCTTCGCTCGAAGAAAAAGTAAAAAAGCGTACCGAAGAACTCAGCATCGCCAATGCCTCTAAAGATAAATTCTTTTCTATCATCGCTCACGATCTGAAAAATCCTTTTACAGCTCTATTTGGGTTAACTGAACTACTTATCGATGACTGGAACGGTATTAACGAACAAACAAAAATTGATCTGTTAAAGGAACTGAAAAAATCAACGAAAGTAACTTATAATCTTCTACAGAACTTATTGGAATGGTCAAGGACACAAACCGGTAAGATCATAGTTGATCCCATCAAATTAGATGCTCATGATTTACTTGATCAAACCATAGAGGTTTTAAATAAACAGGCAAGTAACAAGTGTATTAAAATTAAAAACAATCTGCCGGAATCAACACTTTGCTATGCCGATATAAATATGACATCTACCATTTTCAGAAACCTGATATCCAACTCCATAAAATTCACCAACCATGGAGGGAAGATTGAAGTGAATGTTTCAGAGGTCAACGGGCTACATCAGTTTAGTGTGGAAGACAATGGGATTGGCATGGATCAGGATACTCAGAACAAACTGTTTAAAATAACTGAAAAAACAAAACGCCCTGGGACTGAGAATGAAGAGGGAACCGGGCTTGGCCTGATTCTTTGTAAAGAATTTATTGAAAAAAACAATGGTTCTATTTGGGTAGAAAGCGAACCCAATAAAGGAAGTAAATTCTTCTTTACCTTACCAAAAAGTGAGAATTAAACAGGAAGTGTTAATTTATCCAGAAAATCGTGTAACAAATCTACAAGAAATGGTTTGAGTTCCCTGTTCACCCTGGTATGATAATCATTCAACCAGATTTTTTCTTCTGTCGTTAAAAGCTCAGGTAGGATCAATGTAGTATCTATCGGACAAAGTGTAAGCGTTTCAAAACCCAGAAAACGACCGTATTCCGTCATTTCCTTTTCAACACAAACAATCATATTCTCTGTGCGAAGCCCGTACTGTCCTTCACGGTAAAACGCAGGTTCGTTCGACAAAACATTGCCCGGCTCGATCCGGTTTTCATTTAATTCCTGCCTGATTGCCATCGGCCCCTCGTGAACATTCAGAAAATGACCAACTCCGTGTCCGGTTCCGTGTCCGTAATTCAAGCCACGGTTCCAAAGCGCCTGACGGGCCAGAATATCGAGGTTGCAACCTTTTGTTCCGTATGGAAAAACAGCACAACTTAATGCAATCATTCCCTTTAACACCAGCGTATAATCTTCTTTCTGTTGATCAGTAACCTGTCCCAACGCAATTGTTCGTGTAATATCTGTCGTTCCTTCAAGATACTGTCCGCCGGAATCGAACAGCAAAATACCATCAGCTTCTAAAGGCAGTGCATCATCCTGGCCAACACTTAGATGGACTATAGCACCATGTTCCCGATAGCCTACAATCGGGGGAAAACTTTCTCCCATAAATCCCGCCTGCTTCGAACGAAATTCTTTCAGCTTTACTCCCACCTCATATTCAGAAACTGTCCTTTTTCCGACTGTTTCTTTTAGCCAGTAAAGAAACTCAACCAACGCAGCACCATCTTTTTGCATCGCCTTCCTGAAGCCATCCAACTCGGTACTGTTCTTTCTCGATTTTAAGATCGAAATTACCGATGTTCCCTCCAGTATCTCATTCTTCTCAGCCAAACTAATGTAAGCAGAGTAATTTAAACCCGAAGGATCGATCCATATTATTTTGCCTTCAATCGTATTTAAATAGCTATAAAAAGCCGTGTACGGTTGAACTTCAACTCCTTCGTTTTGAAGTTTTTGACGCAGGCTTTCATCCAGTTTTTCATCGTCAACAAACAAAATACTTTGATTGGCACCAATCAAACCAAAACCTGTAAAAACGGGATTATAATCAATGTCGCTACCCCGAAGATTGAAAAGCCAGGCCAATTCATCCAACATGGTCACTGCATGAAGATCAGCCCCTCTTTCAGTCAGTTCTGCCGATATCGCCAGCTGTTTTTCCTGCCTGGTCAAACCTGAATATTTCACATCCAACTCAAATGCTCTGTCCGAAGGAATTGAAGGCCTGTTTTCCCAAATCGTTTCAAACAAATCGGGAGTTTTAACAAGCTGGATATTTTTCTTTTGAAGTATTGTTTGAAGAGTACGAAATCCGCTTACTGTAACCGTTTGAGCATCGAGTCCAACCTTACTGCCGGCCGGTAATTTTTGTGCCAGCCAGTTTTCCGGTTGAATCGCATCAGGCACGCGCAACTTCATCATTTTAATTCCGGTTCCTTGCAATTGCTCAGCAGCCTGGAGAAAATAGCGGGTGTCTGTCCACAACGCTACCTCTTCTTGGGTAACTATCACAATTCCATACGATCCGGTGAAACCAGAAATAAAAGCTCTTGTCTTCCAACGATCCGGCAGATATTCGCTCGAGTGCGGGTCGGTACCCGAAATGTACCAGGCATCGATTCCC
>DAOPJR010000085.1:0-6498 GCA_035399765.1 Draconibacterium sp.
TTAAATCGGCAGGTGAAGCTTCTTTTAGAAGTTTTTCAACTATTTTTTCATCTTCAGTTAGTTCCACTGCTTTTTTCTCCGGTTTCATCTGCGGAAAGAAAAGCACATCCTGAATTGACGGGCTGTTGGTCATAAACATAGTTAAACGGTCCATTCCAATTCCCATCCCAGAAGTAGGTGGCATACCATATTCCAGCGCGCGTAGGAAATCCTGATCGATAAACATCGCTTCGTCGTCGCCTTTTTCAGAAAGTGCCAGCTGATCCTGAAAGCGTTCACGCTGATCGATTGGGTCATTTAATTCAGAGTAGGCGTTAGCCAGTTCTTTCCCATTTACCATCAACTCAAAACGTTCAGTTAGTTCAGGATTGTCGCGGTGCTTTTTAGTCAGTGGCGACATTTCAACAGGGTAATCAATAATAAAGGTTGGCTGAATATAATTGCCTTCGCATTTCTCGCCAAAAATTTCGTCGATGAGTTTTCCTTTGCCCATGCTTGAGTCGGTTTCAATACCCAGTTTATCACAAATGTCGCGGATTTCGGCTTCACTCTTTCCTGAAATGTCGTACCCGGTATGTTCTTTAATGGCTTCATACATGGTTACACGAGGGAACGGCGCTTTGTAATCGATAACGTGATCGCCCAATTGTACTTTTGTGGTTCCGTGAAGAGCAAGAGCTACGCGTTCACAAATTTCTTCGGTGAATTTCATCATCCACTTATAATCCTTGTAAGCCACGTAAATTTCCATTACTGTGAATTCAGGATTGTGGGTACGGTCCATTCCTTCGTTACGGAAATCTTTCGAAAATTCATATACTCCTTCAAAGCCTCCAACGATCAGACGTTTCAGGTAAAGCTCGTTGGCAATCCGCATATACAATGGCATGTTCAGCGCATTATGGTGGGTGATAAACGGCCGTGCAGCAGCGCCTCCGGGGATCGGTTGTAAAATGGGTGTTTCTACCTCGTGGTAACCATATTCGTTAAACATCTGGCGCATGGTATTGTAAATGATGGTGCGTTTCACAAACGTATCTTTCACCTGGGGGTTTACAATCAGATCGACGTAGCGCTGACGATAACGTTGTTCAGGATCGGTAAAAGCATCGAATGTCTGACCGTCTTTTTCTTTTACAATGGGAAGTGGGCGAAGCGATTTACTAAGTACCGTCAATTCCTTTACATGAACCGTTAGTTCACCCATTTGAGTAATAAAAGCAAATCCTTTTACTCCAATGATGTCACCAATATCGAGCAACTTTTTAAATACTTCGTTGTACATGGTCTTGTCCTCGCCTGGACAAATCTCATCACGGTTCACATAAATCTGGATACGACCGGTGTGATCCTGAATTTCGGCAAAGGCTGCTTTTCCCATGATTCGCTGGCTCATCATTCGGCCCGCAATTACTACTTCCTGGAAATTATTCAGCTCTGCCTTATATTCGGCTTTAATTTCTTCAGCATTGGTATTTACATGATATTGTGCTGCCGGATAGGGCTCAATTCCCAGTTCGCGCATTTTTTGCAACGAATTTCTCCTGATAATTTCCTGTTCGCTTAATTCCTGATGACTCATCTCAATCTTGTTCTGTTTCAATTATTGAACGAATTTGCCGTCAATAATCCTGAATAAATTAATTTTTCAAAAAATTGTGGCAAAGATAATAAAATAGGTTGCTTTCTCTTTTGCTTATCTGTTTGATTCCCATAAAAAATAATGTTGCGCAATGTAAATCATTTCTAAATAAGCAGGCAATTTATATCTTTGCACATTCATTCAAAAAATACACACCACCGCAGTATGGATAAAATCTGGAATTTAAAAAAACAAGGCGACCAAAATGAGGTGAAGCATCTTTCTGCGGCATTGAATGTAAACATGGTCATTGCCCGGCTGCTCGTTCAACGCGGGATTAAGACCTACAACGAAGCTAAAGCATTTTTCCGTCCCCGACTCAGCGATCTGCACGATCCGTTTTTGATGAAAGACATGGACAAAGCAGTGGCAAGGTTGGAAAAGGCGATTAATAACCAGGAAAAAGTAATTGTTTACGGAGACTACGATGTGGACGGAACCACGTCGGTTGCTTTAATGTATCTTTTCCTGCAACAGCGAATCAAGGAAATTGAATATTATATCCCGGACCGGTATAGTGAGGGTTATGGTATTTCGCCTAAAAGTATCGATTACGCCGTGGATAATGGTTACACGCTGGTGGTAGCACTTGACTGCGGGATTAAAGCAGTTGATAAAATTGCAAAGGCAAAAGAACGGGGTCTCGACTTTATTATATGTGATCATCACAACCCCGGAGAAAAGGTACCCGAAGCAGCGGCCGTTCTCGATCCTAAACAACCCGGTTGTAATTATCCGTACAAAGAACTTTCGGGTTGTGGGGTAGGATTTAAACTTTTACAGGCTTATTCGAAAAAGAATAATGTTGAATACGAAGAAATTTATGATCTGCTTGATTTGGTAGCTGTAAGTATTGCTGCTGATATTGTACCGATTACGGGGGAGAACCGTGTACTGGCTTATTACGGCTTGAAAAAACTGAATTCGAATCCGGGTGTAGGTCTGCAAACCATTATCAACTTTGCGGGAATTAATGGCACTGAAATTACCATCAGCGATATTGTATTCAAAATAGGCCCGCGTTTAAATGCTTCGGGCAGAATTGAGCACGGAAAGAAATCGGTGCAGATTCTGGTTTCTGATGACGAAGACAAATCTGACCTTCTCGGTGAAGAGATCGACTCATTCAATGAGATCAGAAAAACATTGGATCGCGATATTACGCTTGATGCTCTGGACATGATCGAAAAAAGTGAAGAGCTGAAATCGATGAACAGCACCGTACTCTACAATCGCGACTGGCACAAAGGTGTGGTTGGAATTGTGGCATCAAGAGTTACTGAACAGTATTATCGTCCAACGGTGATTCTTACCGAATCAAACGGGCTGGCAACTGGTTCGGCACGTTCAGTTCGCGACTTCGATTTATACGAAGCCATTGGTCAGTGCAGCGATTTGCTTGAATCATACGGCGGACATATGTATGCTGCAGGTCTGACCATGAAAATTGAGAATATTCCTGAATTTCGTCGGCGTTTTGAAGAGATTGTTACAGCACAAATTACCGACAAACAACAAGTGCAAAGTATCGATGTGGATGCCAAGATCACACTGAGTGAAATTACTCCGCGCTTTTTCAGGATATTAAAACAATTTGCACCTTACGGCCCACACAATATGTTGCCAATTTTTGTAACAGAAGATGTGTTTGATGCGGGAACCAGTCGCCTGGTTGGGAAAAATAAGGAACACCTGAAACTCGATTTGGTAGAACCGGATGTGAACTCTGGTATATTTCCGGGAATTGCATTCAACCAGTCGGAGGCATACAACCTGATTACATCGGGTTCGCCGTTTGATGTTTGTTACTCGATTCACGAAAATGAGTACCGCGGAAAAACGAATCTTCAGCTTTACGTTCGGGATATTAAGAAGAGGGATATTTTCTAACAGAACAATCAGACAGTCAAATCATTTTTCAGCAACTCCGCGAGGTTAGCAACGACAGGTACACCTGTGGTTTTCAACCGTTCTTCGGATTGGTGTCCGTTGGCAAGCAGAATACATGAAATTCCCATTTCCTGTGCAACTTCAAAGTCGTGAATGGTATCGCCAATAATTACAGCACTTTCTTTATTAATTCCCAGTTTGGATATCATCATTTTACCCCGGTCAATTTTTGATACAGCATAGTGATCATCCAATCCGAAAACTCCTTCGAAATAGCTGTAGATATTTTGGTGTTTCAGCGTAGTAATTAGCATGTCTTGTTTCATGGCGGACAAAACAAATTGCCTTTTCCCAACTGATTTGAAATGGTTCAACACCTTAATAGCTTCTTCATGAAGTTCGCATCCGGCAACACCATTGTTGTACAAATCGATAAATTCCTGTGAGGGAATGGCAAAATCTTCGCGGCTAAAATCAAAACCAATGGCTTCATAATAGTCTTTTACCGGAAATGAAAAGACTTCTTTATAAACTTTTGTATCGAGTTTTTTAAGATGCCTTTTCTCAAGCAATGAATTAATGGACGAAACACATAACTCCATATCATTGAGAAGTGTTCCGTTCCAATCCCAGATAATCGACTGCATTACGACTTGTTGACTTTTAGCTTGTTAATAACAGGGTTAGCATAAACTTTCAGGAAACGTTCCTGGATGTCGGTGATTGGATAATCGATATTTACCAGAGCCTGTTCCACCATCATTTCAAATGCTTTTTGTTCCTCCGAAGTGTAGCGGTCTTTAAACCGATGTTCCTGCATCAACATGTCGTAGGCCACGTAGTTGTTGGGCCACAGTTTAAAATTCTTGTAAATCTGGGCATCAATTATCTCGGCAATATCATGGATGTATGCGTTGCGTTGTTCATTATTTTCGGCCAGGGTAAAGTGTGTTTCAATCGGGTCGCCAAAAGCAAAACGTATCCGTCCTTTGGGCTGGAACATTCCCATCGACATACTTTTCAGATCGTCTTTGCTGGTTTTCATCTGCCCGTAATGTTCCTTCTTAATCAGTTCTCTTAGTTTTGCCAGTGCGCAAGGTTCTATTTCGTACGAGATGGAAACAGGTACAATATTCAATTCGTTGAATCCGTCAGAAATTCCACCTTTGTTGCTCATGTTCAGCATCTTCAGAACGCTCTCCTGCGTTTTGTCAAAACCGTCTTTGGTACGTCCTTCACGTTGTGCAATCCAAATGGAAGTATGATCTTCAGTAATCGATTTGCGGATGTAATGCGAAACTTTGTTTGACGCCACCATCAATTCACGCGGAGGCAGATTACGTCTGATCACAAACGACCGGTTCAGTTTAACGGTATGTTCAATCCATTCATATAATAACAAATTATCTCCGATTGCTACCTGTGTGGTATTCATCCCGTTTTCAAAAATCAGGAAATTAAGAAGGGCAGCGTCGAGAATAATATCGCGGTGATTCGAAATGAACAGGTAGGGCTTTTTCTTATCCAATTTATCGATGCCGGTACATCTTATCCCTTTTGATGTTTTATCTACCAGCCAGTGCAAAAGGTCGTAAATAAAAACGCCCTGTAACTGTTTTATGCTGCGAACCCGACGAAGCTGAAATTTTACCATTTCAACTTTTGGCCGGTTCTTAAAAAGGTGCATCAATACATCATCAAAAACTTTATCCTTTAGCATTAAACGCATTTTTGCACGCACCTCCGAATCAGTGTAAGGGCGGATATCATCAAAGTTTAAGTTTGTCATATCGAATATTTAACTCGGCAAAGTAACATATTCGAACTCAGAATTTCAACCGCAACTGAAATTTTAACTCACTTTTACATTTCCCGTTAATTTCACTGTAGCCCGAGCTGATGGTTTCTCGGTCGGTCCAAAGTGTGTTTCCAAATTTCAACCAGGCATCCACTTTTGATGTGACCCGGGAATGCAGGTTTAGATAAGTGCGAAACCCTCTGCCATAAAAAGCCGGAACCGAAAAAGTATAAAGCAGATCGTTTTCGTAAGCATAAATTCTCGAATTGTAACTATCGGTGCGAAACCAGGCAAGCCGGGCGGTAATACTTGCAGGGAAACGATCCGATTTAAATTGAACATCCTGGAAAACAAGAAATCCATTTTCAGGTGAATCGCCAACAAAATATGCATGCTCGATCCTGCTTTTCATGGTAACCGATTCCGACAAACGATAATCGAAATGCAGGCGGGTTTTTTGGGTTCGTTCCGGCTGGTTAACAAATAATTTATCAAGCGTATATTTCTGATCTCTTTCTTCATTTTTGAAGCGTACATAAAATCTTAAGTTTTCTGAAAAACGAAAATCAATTTGTGCAAGTACGTCCCACCCGTTTGATGGCCCTGCAGTTGAGTATGAATACCAAGGCGAACGATAAATATCGGAATATGCGGAAAGTGTAACATATTTAGCAGGAAGAAAACGGAGGCCAAAATACAAGCCAGATTCATTGTTGGTGTTGGAGCCGTCGGCAAAAGTATTACTCCACAAGGCATGATAATTTTTATCAAAGTGACGGTACAAAGCTGAAAAATTGAGGCGATCGTTTAGGTGCACAACTCCGCCTTGCAGGAAGGCTTTACCTCCTGATTTTGAAAACGCTGCTTCGCCAAATAACTGGTATTTACCAGTACTATAAATATAGTCGGAGCTGGCGGTATAATTTTCGTTTCCCGTGAAAAGGAATTGATTATAAAGCTGTTCGGATCTTATGAATTCTTTATCGAAACGCTGGTAAACAAAAGTAGCCCCCACTTTTAATTTGTTAAATTGTAGCTTGTAAACAGCTCCTGAATTGGTGGTTGTAACCGCTTTCTTATCTGCAATCTCGCTTTGTGTCCGATGGTAGCCGGAAGTCTGGAGACTGGTGAAAATTAAGGTTCCATTCTCGTCTGTGTCAAGGTTTCC
>DAOPJR010000085.1:6598-12540 GCA_035399765.1 Draconibacterium sp.
GGGCATTAAAACGATAACGTGTATAGTATCTGAAACGATTCCCTTCATAAGGAGTATTTCCATCATCGCGTGGCAAATACCCATCAGCCTTTTGTAAAGTTCCTAAACTTCGGGCCAGCCATTCATTTCTTCCTTTTTTTAGTGATTCCAACAATGTTTCAGAAACAACTTCCGGGTTGCCTAAATAAATAAAAGGTTCCATTTTTTGTAAAAGCGCCGGTGTAAATCCTTCTATTGTATTTAATTCAAAAATGGAATACACAGGGCCGAATTCCTGCACAAACTTTAAAAGCTGGTTGATTTGAACCGGGTTCAGCAAATACAGGCGGGACAAATCCTTTCCGGTGCAGGCGTTGATATTGATCGGATGTTCTGCCAGGTCTGCCAGGTCTTCAATGATTAAAGATGCGTCAGCATCTTCATCCAGATTACCGAGGTGTGATTCAATAATATCCTCGATTATTGACTGTGGATCAGCAACTTGCCCATTGACGATTAACGGAATCGTAAGGATTGTTATAATAAAAATATGTTGCAAGGTTTTTTTCATTACAACTGAAACTGGATTGAAACGCACGGACTGAATCCCAGATCCCCGTGATAACTAAATGCAAGGTCGGTGCTGATCTTTCCAAAGTGGTACCCGAGTCCGGCAGTATATTTAACAGGTGTACCTGATACTCCCATTCTTGCCACCAGGTTTTTCAGAATGTAAAATTCAAGGCCTGTTCTTACCTGATCTTTTTCGTTACTATTAATATAGTATTCTGTTGAAAGAATTGCTCTTTCTGAAAACTCATAATGCCCTCCAATACGGAGAATAAGTGGCATTTTTTCCTTTCCATAGTAAGTTGTTATACCGTTCTCAACAGGATTAAAAACATGTGCTCCCAGGGTGAATTCATCCGTAAGCTGATAAGTAACTCCAAGTTCGAAAGTGGTGAATCCAAAAGCTTTTTCGTTTTCAGGGAAGCGGTTTAGAAAATAATCCATTTGAATACCTGCAGACAGCTTTTCTGAGAGTTGTTTCGAATACGCGAGTCCTATTTTACTTTCCTTAAAAGTTGCTTTGCCAAACTGGTAGAAACTCAAGCCGGCTGTCCCTCTTGCAAATGGAAAGACAAAAGTTCCGGCGGCCAGTGACAGTTCATCAATTGTAAAGCGGGATTCATAAAAAACACCTGCCGAAAATTGGTTGATTTTTGCCAGCGTTGCCTGGTTATGAAAGGTGCTCCAGCTATCACTTACAGAAACAAAGGCATTTGAGAGTGCTATTGACCGTGCTCCCACAGGATAATTATCGGACGCCAGCAGGGGAATTCGAATAAATAAAAGTAAGAGTAGTATTTGTAAGGTTCGCATTATTTAAAAGGTATGTTGTTCAAACACACCTCTTTAAATGTACAAAAATATTCTGTTAAATTTAATTTGTTTTGAATTTAAATTTCACTTGTGCCAAATCCTCGTTGGCTTTTACAATTTTCCCTTTCAGGTTTTCCTTATATGCAATCATTTTTTCCATGAGTGCAGCGTCGCCGGTAGCCATCATTTGTACAGCCAGTATTGCTGCATTCATTGCTCCGTCAACCGCAACGGTGGCAACCGGGATTCCCGGAGGCATTTGCAAAATAGCCAGGATTGAATCGAAACCCGACAAGCTTGCGTTAATCGGAACGCCAATAACAGGAAGCGGTGTCATGGCAGCAATTACACCCGGAAGATGTGCTGCCATACCTGCACCAGCAATAATTACTTTTATTCCCCTGTCTTTTGCTCCTTTGGCAAATTCTTCCACTGCTTCCGGAGTGCGGTGTGCCGACAAGGCATTGATTTCGAAGGGAATTTCAAATTCATCAAATAATTTGGCGGCTTTTTCCATTACTCCCAGGTCAGAAGTACTGCCCATAATGATGCTTACTTTTGGTGTCATATTTATCTTTTATTTTTCTGTTACTCGAATTGTTTTTGTTATTTTGTACCCTTTATTTTTTGACGAATTTACTGCAATTTGTCAACGTATTAAAATCAATTAGGTTCATGAAGAAAGTAAAAATTCACGATAAGGAGTTCGAACTGTTTATTCCACACGAAAAAATCCAGTCAGTAGTGCAGGAGATAGCAAATAAAATGAATGTCGAACTGGCAGAAAAAGACCCACTTTTTCTGTGTGTTTTAAATGGCTCTTTTATGTTTGCGGCCGAGCTTTTTAAACGTATAGATTTTGTTGAGTCTGAAATTTCGTTTGTGAAGTTGGCGTCTTATTCCGGCACAAAAACTTCAGGGGAGGTTAAACAACTGATCGGCTTAAATGAAAATATCCAGGGGCGCACCGTTGTGGTGCTCGAAGATATTGTTGATACCGGTATTACTATCAACAAAATTCAGGAACAGTTGAAAGTGCTGGAGCCTAAAGAGGTTTTGGTTGCAACCTTACTTTTAAAACCCGATGCTCTGCAAAAAGAGGTTGATTTGAAGTATGTGGGGATGGAAATTCCAAATGATTTTATTGTTGGTTACGGGCTTGATTACGATGGTCATGGCCGAAACCTTCTAGATATTTATTCAATCATTAAAAACTAAACCCAAGATTAAAATGTTAAATCTCGTATTATTTGGACCTCCCGGAGCCGGTAAAGGAACACAGGCAGAATTTCTGATCAACTCGTTTAAACTTATTCATCTTTCAACCGGTGATTTGCTGCGAAGTGAAATTGCTGAAGGAACTGAACTTGGTTTAAAAGCTAAAAGCTTTATGGATAAAGGCGAGTTGGTTCCTGATGAGGTAGTGATTGGAATGATTAAAAGTAAATTAGAAAACAACAAGGCCGCCAAAGGATTTATTTTCGATGGATTTCCACGTACCGTTGACCAGGCAAAAGCACTCGATACTTTGCTGAACGAAAACAGAACGCCAATTTCAGGCATGCTTTGTTTGGAGGTGGAAAAAGAAGAATTGATCAGCCGGTTACTGAATCGAGGGAAAATTTCTGGTCGTGCTGATGATCAGAATCAGAAAGTGATCGAAAACCGGATTGCGGTTTATACAGAAAAAACATTACCGATCATTGAATATTTCAGACCACAAAACAAACATTTCGGTATTGATGGAATGGGGAGTATCGAGGAAATTGCCGGAAGAATAAAAGCAGTAGTTGAGAAATTGTAACGTAGTTTACTTTTAGTTGAGATAAGTAGTTAAGAGGAAGAAGGAGAGGTTGAGGAAAAGATAATTATGGCCGAATCGAATTTTGTTGATTATGTAAAAATCCACTGTGAATCAGGAAACGGTGGGGCAGGATCTGCACATCTTCGCCGCGAAAAATTTGTTGCAAAAGGTGGTCCTGATGGCGGTGACGGTGGAAGAGGCGGACATATCATCCTGTTGGGGAATCGGAATATGTGGACCCTTCTTCATTTGAAATATCAAAAGCACATAAAGGCTGGTCATGGCGGGCCTGGCGGAAAACAGCGAAGTACAGGTGCAGATGGTGAGGATATTTATCTGGAAGTGCCGCTTGGAACGATTGCTAAAGATGCTGATAGTGGTGAGTTTCTTTTTGAGATCACTCAACACGGTGAAACGCAGGTTTTAATGAAAGGCGGGCGCGGTGGCCTCGGGAATGATCATTTTAAATCGGCAACTTTTCAAACACCACGATTTGCACAACCCGGAGAACCCGGTGAAGAAGGATGGCGTATTCTGGAATTGAAAGTACTCGCAGATGTTGGGTTGGTTGGTTTCCCAAGTGCAGGTAAGTCCACGCTTTTATCGGTAGTTTCGGCAGCAAAACCTAAAATTGCTGATTATCCTTTTACAACACTGGTTCCGAATCTTGGAATTGTAGGGCATCGCGAGAAACGTTCGTTTGTAATGGCCGACATTCCGGGAATTATTGAAGGAGCGCATCAGGGGAAAGGTCTTGGCCTGCGGTTTTTACGTCATATTGAGAGAAATTCCATGTTGCTGTTTATGGTTCCGGCTGACAGTAAGGATCACCTGAAAGAATACAACATCCTGCTTGACGAGCTGGGAAAATACAATCCGGAATTGTTGGATAAACAACGGTTTCTGGCAATCAGCAAAGCCGACATGCTTGATGAAGAGTTGATGAAAGAAATCAGCAAAGAATTGAAAGGCATTCCGCACTTGTTTTTTTCGTCGGTAACCGGGAAAAATATTCAGGTACTGAAAGATAAGATCTGGGAAAATCTAAATAGTTAAATGAGTTTTTTGCAAAGCATACTCGAGCAGGATAAAGAATTATTTTTATATCTGAACGGTTTTCACAGCGATTTCTGGGACACAATCATGATGTTGGTTACCCGGCAGGAAACCTGGATTCCGCTTTTTATTGTTATCATCTATTTTTTTATTAGAAACTACAGGCTCAAAGCGGTAATTATTTTACTTGGAGTGGCATTGGTTATCCTTGGTGCCGATCAGTTAGCCGGCCTTCTGAAAGTGAGCGTTCAACGACTTCGGCCGGGCCACGATCCATCCATTTCTGAGCTGGTTCATAATGTGATGGGCAAAGGTGGTTTGTATAGTTTTGTGTCGGCACATGCTGCAAATTCAGTAGCTCTCCTGGTTTTTACATCACGTATTTTTAAGCGAAGAAGTTTTTATTTTTTAATGCTGACCTGGACCCTTCTTTTCATCTATTCCCGCATTTATGTTGGGGTTCATTACCCACTCGATTTGCTGTGTGGAGCTCTGCTCGGCTGGGGAGTTGGATACAGTGTGTTCAAGCTGATGATGTTTATCGAGAACCATTTCTTTTACACCCGATCACCAAAAATTGAGAAGACTTCTTTAAGTGCAGAACAGTCAGGGATCATCTGGATTGTATATCTGGTTTTGATTGCAACCATGTTTATTATATCTTATTTGCTCCATCATTTCAATATTTTGTAAATGACTACGCCGGCTGATTTTTACCAAAATAAACTTGAAGAGTATTCGGGCCAGTTTCAATCTTTACGATCGAAACTCAGATGGTATGGCTGGTATCGTTTTCTTGCTTTTCTGTTCATTTTTATTCCCTTCTTTTTTGTCAATTTCAACTGGATTAGTGGAGGTGTTGCTATTATCTTTTTAGTTTTATTTTTTTTTCTGATAAAGAAGAATATTCAACTGGATAAGGAAAGAAAACGTATCTCGATTCTTATAAAACTGGCCGAGGAAGAAACACTGGCTCTTCAGCATTCGTTTTTGCATTTTCCTAATGGCAAAGAATATCTCAATCCGGAGCATTTTTTTTCATACGATCTCGATTTGTTTGGTGAAGGTTCGCTTTTTCAGTTTCTAAACCGGACATCAACAGTAGGAGGAAAAGATTTATTTGCTAATTGGTTGCAAGATCCTCTTAAAAGTAAATTGGAGATTGAAAAACGACAAGAGGCTATAAAAGAGTTAGCTAATCTTCGGGATTGGAGACTTAATTTTCTGGCCGAAGGAAAACTATTTGAAGAAACCAAAGCCATGAATGACGAGATTCGTTTGTGGTCGGGTCTGGAACTGACTTTTAAGCGTTCGAACATGGTTCGCTATCTGATTTGGGGCATTCCTGTTCTTACAGTTTTTGCATTAATTCCTACTGTTCTGGGAATCAGTAATTTGTTTTTATTCATGATGATACTGGTTCAATGGATAACCGTTTCATCTTTTTGGAAAACGATAACGTATTATTTTCAGTTTTTTGGAAGGAAAAGCGAGCTCCTTTCCAAGTATATGAAATTGCTCAGCCATATCGACAAGTTTGACTTTCAGTCTGAACTATTTAGAAACCAAAAGGGGAAAATCAAAAAACCTTCTGCGGTTAAAGCTTTTGAGGAGTTGAAGAGCCTGGTAAAAGAGTTTGAATACCGTCAGAATATACTCGTCGGTATGTTTCTGAATTCGTTTTTGTTGTGGGACATTCGTTGTATGTACCGTCTGTGGC
>DAOPJR010000085.1:12640-14137 GCA_035399765.1 Draconibacterium sp.
ATGGCAAGTGTCATTGGTGTTCCGATCACTTTGGCAAGTGTTCCTGCAATCAGGCTGCCAAACGGTGCTGTTCCCATAAAAGCCATGGCATAAAAACTCATTACGCGCCCTCTTTTACTATCGTCGATCACAGTTTGGATGACCGTGTTGCTCGAAGCCATTACCATCATCATTCCCGTGCCGGTAAGTATCATCACTAGACTGGCCAGCCAAAAGGCACGCGTTACAGAAAGCAGGATAAGCCCGGTTCCAAAAACCATGGCGGAAACAGGTATGATTTTTTCCAGTCCTGCTGCATTTCTTCGCGAAGCAAGGTAAAGTGCGCCCGATAAAGCTCCAAGACCTGAAGCCCCCATTAAAAATCCAAATGTATGCGAACTCCCATGTAAAATTTCTTTTGCGTAAACGGGCATCAAAACAGAAAAGGGCATTCCCATCAGGCTAACCAACGCAAGGAGCAGGATGATAAACCGGACCGGGATGAAGCCAAATGTGTATTGAAAACCTTCCTTTAGTTCAGAAATAATCTTTGAGCTTTTGGGCTTTCTCTCTTTTGGTATGATTTTCATATTTAATAAAGAAGCAATGACTACCAGGTAACTCAGTCCGTTGATTAAAAAGCAGGTTGCTTCGCCTGTTAGAGAAATCATTACACCTGCGATGGATGGCCCCAATAAGCGGGCTCCGTTTACCATGGTCGAATTCAATGCAATGGCATTTCCCAGGTCTTCTTTCTTTTCCACCATTTCCACCATGAATGACTGGCGCGACGGCATATCAAAAGCGTTGATGAAGCCAAGCACCACGCTCAGAAAAATAATCTGCCAAACCTGTATCGATCCGGAATAGACCAATGCAGCCAGGGTAAGTGCCTGTATCATGGCAAGAATCTGTGTGGCAATTAAAATCCGGTAACGGTTCCTGCGATCGACAATAACGCCTGCATACGAAGCCAGAATAAAAGTGGGAATCTGTCCGGCAAATCCAACGATGCCAAGAAGTACCACCGAATTGGTGAGATCATAAACCAGCCAGGGCATGGCAATACGCTGAATCCATGTTCCAACCAGCGAAATGCTTTGTCCACCGAAAAACAAACGGAAGTTGCGGTACTGAAGCGAACGAAAAATATGCTTGATTCCACCTGAAATCCTTGTGTTATGATTTGTTTTTCTCTGATTCATCTAGCGGAATTTATCTTACATTTGTGCCTGTCAAAAGTACGGAAACAATAGTGAATGATGTTTTGACGGACGCTTAGAATTTATTTAAGTCATAAAGAATTAGCATTGATTTGAAAAACTCTTCATTTTGGGAAAATCAGTTAGGTTTTTCTTGTGGTTTTCCTTTATTTGCACGCGTTTCAGAGGAAATCTTATTCACTATTTTTCAACCGTCAATTGTTAGTTAATGAGGAAGTCAAAAAGGCTAAAAAAAAGTTCATTTAATTATATTTGTGGCAATCCGGTGAACTCCGCAGTTATTTGAAATACAGCA
>DAOPJR010000086.1:0-14094 GCA_035399765.1 Draconibacterium sp.
AATATCCTGAAACACCTATCATTTGCATGTTAGGCAATATGGACGCAACGCGCGAAGGATCGCTCTGGCCAGGGTATGTGGAAGCAGCGGTGAAACAATTAAACGATCCTAATATCTACACCCATTTCGAACCATATAAAAACACACCGGGTCATCCAACTATCGAAGAACAACAAACCATGGCAAATCATCTGATTGAATTTATTAACCAAAATATTAACTGGTAGAGAACTCAAACTCCTTCATTAGCCTGTATAAACTAAAAACGATAACTATGAAACTAAACCAACTTATTAACTCACTTTTCATTCTGCTAATTGTGGCAAGTGGATGTGCCAACTCTCTAAATGACAAACAAGACGTTGAATCAGATGTGGTTATATACGGAGGTACATCGGCTGCGATAACAGCTGCAGTACAGTTATCAAAAATGAGCAAATCTGTGGTAATTGTTTGTCCCGAAAAACATTTGGGAGGAATGACGTCTAATGGACTTGGATTTACCGATACCGGAAACAAAGAAGTGATTGGAGGCTTGGCACGTGAATTTTACCAACGTATCTACAATTATTACCAGCAAGACGAAACCTGGAAATGGCAAAACCGCGATGACTACGGCAATGTAGGACAGGGCACTCCGGCTATTGATGGAGATAAACGCACCATGTGGATTTTTGAACCCCACGTAGCTGAACAGGTTTTCGAGGACTTTATTAAAGAAAATAACATTCGTGTTTTTCGCGAACACTGGCTGGATAGTGAGCACGGTGTTGAAATGAATGACGCGAATATTGTTTCAGTTAAAATGCTGAACGGAAGTGTTTTTAAGGGAAAAATGTTTATCGATGCCACTTATGAAGGAGACCTGATGGCAGCCGCCGGAGTAAGTTACACGGTGGGAAGAGAAGCAAACAGCACATACAGCGAACAATGGAATGGAGTTCAGATCGGTATATTCCAGCACGGACATAATTTTGGAAATATGAACGTCAGCCCATATGTGATCCCCGATGATCCGTCAAGTGGCGTGGTGGCTTATGTTTCCACCGAAGACCCGGGTGAATACGGTCAGGCTGACAAACGTCTTCAGGCTTATTGTTTTCGGCTTTGTCTGACCAAAACTCCCGAAAACCAGGTTCCTTTTGAACGGCCTGAAAATTACGACTCTACAAAATACGAGTTGCTGGCACGGGTGCTCGAGAAAGGCTGGCACGAAACTTTTGACAAATTCGACCCTATTCCAAACCATAAAACCGATGTAAATAACCACGGGCCTTTTGGTTTTGATTTTATCGGGATGAATTACGATTACCCCGAAGCCAATTACGAGCGCAGGGCAGAGATCGTTCGTGAACACGAAGATTACCAGAAAGGGCTCTTGTATTTTTATGCCACCGATCCACGGGTTCCGGCCGATATACAAAACGAAATGAAGTTGTGGGGGTATGCAAAAGACGAATTTGCGGATAACGGAAACTGGCCACATCAGATTTATGTGCGCGAAGCCCGCCGTATGGTTGGTGAATACGTAATGACCGAGAATGAAGTGCTTGGAAAAACAAAAATTTCAGAGCCTGTCGCGATGGGATCGTATACCATGGATTCGCACAATGCCCAGCGTTATATCACTGCCGAAGGTTATGTACAGAATGAAGGTGATATTGGTGTTCATCCTCACGATCCTTACCAGATTGCAATGGGATCGATCTTGCCAAAAGAAGAGGAATGTGGAAATTTACTTGTTCCGGTAGCTGTTTCAAGTTCGCACATTGCTTATGGCTCTATTCGCATGGAGCCGGTGTTTATGATTCTGGGGCAAAGTGCTGCTGCAATGGCAGCTTTGGCCATCGATCAGGACATTGATCTTCAGAAGCTCAACTACGAAGATGTGAAAAATCAGCTCCGGTTGGAAGGGCAGGTGCTTGAGTATAAAATGCTTGAATAATGATTTTTAATACAAATAGATTATTTCTCCGACCGGTGAATATTGAAGATAAAGCTTCGATTTACAAATACCGTTCGGATCATGAAACGGATAGATACCAGAGTTCTGGCATTCATACGATGGATGATATGGATGATTTCTTTGATAAAATTTCAAGTGAAATAAACATTCCCGGAACCTGGTTTCAATTCGCAATTATTGAACGGGATTCCAATTTACTGATTGGAGATATCGGCGTTCACTTTTTGGAAACTTCGGACAACAGGCAGGTGGAGATTGGTTACACATTGGATAAAAACTTTCGTGGAAAAGGATATGCGAGAGAAGCATTAACAAAGATCATAGATTATTTAATTACTCATTTAAATAAACACAGGATTATTGCATCCATCGACCCCGAAAATACAGATTCGATTAAACTTATTGAGAGAATAGGTTTCAGAAAAGAAGCTCACTTTGTTGAAAGTTTGTTTTTGCAGGGGAAATGGGTGGATGATGTTATTTATGCCATGTTGGCCAGGGAGTGGGGAAGTTAAGTTACCAGAAATGAAACTTTCGATTTAAATTACTTCTCCATTTCTATTCCATCCAAACGTTCTAAAAAGAATTTGTAGTTTTAGCGCTTCAAAATAAAAACTATGCGTTTAAAACAAATCATTTTTCTGGCCACAGCACTGGCATTTTTAGCATCCTGTTCAACAAGTAAACTCATAACTACCTCGAAAACCAATGCTGTGAATTTTGAAAACAGCGGTAATTTTTCTGAAGCGATGAATGCCTGGAGTCAATATTTCATGCAAACTCCGGTGGAGCAGACTGCAGGAGAAGATTTTGCACATGCGGCTGAAGTGGCTTTCAAAGCAGGAAATAACATGCAGGCAATTGCCTGGTTCGATCAGGCCCGATATAAAAATTATGCTGACCAGGCAATGTACCAAACACTTTCAAAAATCTATAAATCGGAAGATAATCTCTCAAAGGAACTCTCTTCGCTTGAAACTTATATCGAGATGTTTGGAAAGGATAATGCTGAGGTAAATGAACGTTTATTCGCGTTATACAGTGAAATTGGAGATAATGAAAAAGCGCTTGGTTACTGGAACCTTATGAATGACCAGGGGCGATCAGACAAAGCTAACCTGGTAGATTATCTGCTGGTAAACAAAGCGCTGGAAAAGGATGTGGTGTGTGATTCAACAGCTACTGCTCTGCTAAAAATTGATCCTGAACAGACTGTTGCACTCGACTGGCTTGCTAAGAAATACTACTGGGCCGGGCAGAACCGCTATACCAGTGAAATGCAAAATTATGAGCAAAATAAAACCCGGAAACAATACAACATATTGTTGAAAGAACTGGACAAGGTAACCGCTGATTTTAAGAAAGCGCTTCCATATCTTGAAAAGTTGTGGAAACAAAATCCAAGTAAAGAGTATGCAAGTTATTTTGCCAATATTTACGCCCGATTTGGTGATGAGCAAAAAACAGAATACTACAAGCAAAAAATGAAGTAATTAATTGGATTGATAGAATTGAATCAATCTACATCAATCTCTTTTCCAATCTATCTTCAATCTTTTTACAGCTTATTCATTCGGTTCAAGCCGGGTAACGCCTGCCGAAACGACAAACTTCATCACTTCTGCCGGTGATAAATTCAGGGCTTCGACCCGCTCACTGGGTACGAGGTACAATTCGCCGGAAAAATTATAAGAATGTGGAAAATAGACGGCAGTCATTCCTTCCAACTCAAATTCTTCCAGCGATTCTTTGGTAATAAAACCTATCTTCCATAGATTATTCTCCTGGTTGAAATGAACTTTAACCGGAACATTAAATTTCTTTTCGTTTCCGACAAAGGCAGAGAAAAGATCTTTTAACGAAGAATACAAAAGATTCAGTAAAGGAATACGCTTTATAAAACGATTACCTATGTTTTTGATTGGGTCGATCAACGCTGTTTGTGCGATTAAACCAAGCAAGGTTAGTGAGATAAATAGAATGAGAATACCCAGGCCAGGAATCTTAACTCCAATCAGAGGCTCCAGGTTACTGGATAACCAGCCATCAACAGTTACAAATACCGAATACAAAATATAAATAACAATGGCTACAGGTGCAACCAGTAACACGCCTTGAAAAAAATAACTGCCCAGCTTTTTCATATTATTTGAGTTTAATTTCCGTTTATGTGAAATTATATCAATTTTATCAGACATAAAATCCCAATGGCCTATGTTGATATAAAAAGAAGGAGGATTTATTTTGCTGGGTCAGGTTTTCCAGGCAAAATAACCGATAATAGTACGCTAATTACTAAAACCGCACCAATAAAGTAAAGCGAGTATTCAGGTTGAAATCCCCAGTCTTTCAGATTTTTGTGGAATACCAATTTTAATCCAACAAAGACCAATAATATCGCTACTCCCGGTTTCAAAAATCTGAATTTAGTCACCAGATTTGCTAGCAGAAAGAACAACGAACGAAGCCCAAGAATAGCAAAAACATTGGAAAAGAAAACAATGTAAGGATCACGCGAAACAGCAAATATTGCCGGGATCGAATCGAAAGCAAATACAAGGTCTGAAAATTCGATCATAATAAGCACCAAAAAAAGCGGGGTAAAAAATAATTTTCCGTTATCCCTGAACCAGAAACTGTCATGCCCGTATTCTGTTGTTACATTAATATGACGACTCACCCATTTTATAAGTTTAGAATCCTTTGGGTCTTTGGCTTCTTTTTCTTTTTCAAACAGTATTTTTATCCCCTGAAACAGAAGAAATCCACCAAAAACAAATAAGATCCATTCGAAACGATGAATAATGGCAACACCGGCGAATATGAATACAAAACGTAATATAATTGCTCCGAATATTCCCCAGAAAAGAATGAGTTTATAGTCTTTTTGAGGAACGGCAAACCCATGCAATATCATTATCATTACGAAAATATTATCAATCGAAAGTGTTTTCTCGATAAAATACCCTGACAGATAATTAATTGCTTGCGCGTGTTTGTATTCTTCGAGCATTTGCTCAAATGTGTTCGTCTTAAATTCGAGATATGGGTTATAAAGCTGAGCGATTTCGAGCAGTTTTTCTTTGGTCGTAATTCCGTGAAGTATATGGCCAAAATGAAAAAGTACCAAATAAAAAGATATCCCAAGTGTGATCCAGATAATACTCCATACAACGGCTTCCCTTGTAGAAATAACATGTACTTTACGACCAACCAATACAAGGTCAATCATCAGTACGCCAATGATGAAAGCCAAAAAAACGACTAATGAAACAATTTCGATGCTCATCTGAATAAATTTTTACTTTTGAAATAAACAACCAAACGAATGTTTTTCCTTTTATAGTAGCAAAATTATTTTAGTTGCTCCTTTAAAAAATTCGTCATTTTTGTGTAAAGGTGCATGGTTGTATTGCCCCCCCTGATTCCATGGTTTCTATTGGTATAGACGGCCATATCGAAAGGAACATTTGCCTGCACCATTCTTTCAGTCATCTCGAAGGTATTCTGTGCGTGCACATTATCATCGGCAGAGCCGTGAATAATTAACAGGCTTCCTTTAATGTCGCCTGCATGAGAAAGCGGAGAATTATCGTCATAGCCATCAGGATTTACCTGGGGAGTACGCATATAACGTTCAGTATAAATGGAATCATAGAAACGCCAGCTGGTAACCGGTGCCACTGAAATACCGGCTTTAAAAAGATCGCCTCCTTTTTCCATCGTTAGTAATACCATAAAACCACCGTAGCTCCATCCCCAAATGGCAATGTTATCAGCATCTACATAGGGTAGGGTAGTCAGGTATTTGGCAGCTTCTACCTGGTCGTCCGATTCATATTTACCCAATTGCATGTAGGTTACTTTTCTGAAGTCTTCTCCACGGGCGGCCGTTCCTCTCGGATCAACACAAACGACAAGGAAGCCTTCCTGTGCAAGGTATTGATTCCAGCCCACACCACTCCACGAGTCAGCAACCTGCTGCGAATTTGGCCCGCTGTACTGTGTCATCAAAACGGGGTATTTCTTTGAAGAATCAAAATCAACAGGTTTGATCATATATCCGTTCAGTTCAATTCCTTCGGAAGTTTTAAAGGTGAAGAATTCCTTTTGCGGAATTTGCATACTTTTAACCTTATTGTTCAGAACAGTATTATCCTGCAGAAAACGAATTTGTTCGTTCTTTTTTGTTTCGTGCAGGGTAATGTAATTCGGTACTTTGTTATTGTCGAAATAATTGATGTAATATTTGAAGTTCTTACTAAAAACAGCGCGGTTGGTGCCTTCCTGGGTTGAAAGCTTACCTTTCAGTTTTTTATCCTGGCTAATGTAATATACTTCCCTGCGCAAAGGCGATTCGGCTGCGGCCTGGTAATAGTAAACTTTTTTAACCGCATCGTAACCATAAAAATCAGTTACATCAAAATCTCCGTCAGTCAATTGTGCGATTTCAACTCCTTGCTTGTCATATAAGTATAAATGAGTCCAGCCGTTTCGCTCACTTAGTATCACAAAATTTCCGTTGTCGAGGTAAGTGAAAGCATCCAGAAAATCCTCCGAAATGTAACGATCGTTTTTTTCAGTCATAACCTCGTGTGTTTCTCCTGTATACGGGTTGGCATACAGAATATCCATTTGGTTTTGTAAACGGTTTAATCGCATTATTGTCAGATCATTATTTGGCGACCAAAGTAATCTCGGAATGTACAGGTCGGTTTCTTCACCGATATTCACCGGGATGGTTTTCTTTGTTTTAATTTCGTAACTCATCACCTGTACCACCGAATTCTTTTCGCCTGCTTTTGGGTATTTGTATCGTTCGATTCCGGGATATAATTTATATTGTTCGTATACCGGCGCCATTCCGGCATACATTGGAAAAGTCATTTCAGGAACTTCGCGCTCATCAAACCGGATGTAAGCTACAAATTCGCTGTTTGGCGACCACCAAAATGCTTTGTTAAACCCGAATTCTTCTTCATATACCCAATCCGGTGCACCATTTATAATTTCGTTACGTTTACCATCGAAAGTAGCCTGGCTGGTACTTCCGAATTTTAAATTTTTAATATAAATATTATTGTTTCGAACATAGGCCACACGTTCGCCATCAGGAGAAAAAGTTGCCAATTGTTCTGAGCCTTCTTCAGAAAGAGCAATTAATTCCTTTGTTACCGAATTCCATACATAATAATCGGCGGTAAAAGAATGTCTGTAAATGGATTTAGTATTGGTTGTCAGCAGAATCTTTGTTTCGTCATCGCTGAATTCATAATCGCTGAAACGTGAAATTGGCGCGTCTTTAACAGAGGATAAATCAAAAATGGTTTCCACTTCTTCCCCGGTTTGATAACTGTATTTCACTATTTTAGAACCCTGTTCCATGGTTGTGTAGTGGATACCGTCATTCATTGAGCGAAGCCCGTAAACCGATTGTGCTCTAAATGTACCTTTCTGAAAAATGTCTTCCAGTGTTATTTTTGAAGCGTTCTGAGCATAATTTGTAATCGAAAAAAACAGTATTAGAATAAATGCCAGTAAGTTTCTCATTCCGTCTGATTTTATGTTTAAATTCAACAATACACAAAAGTAAAAATAGAATTGAAAGCTGAAAATGATTTCATAAAAAACGCCCATTGTGAAATTGACAGGCGCTTTGCTAAAGTTTAGCTCTTCTATTTTATTCAAGTAACTCGTAATCGTGCATTTCTTTCATAAAGGTCACAAAATCTTTGCGCGCAGCAGCAATTACACCCTCTTCATCCGTCTTAACGTGAACGACTTTTTCAACACATTCATGACGGAGAGCCAGCAGTTGAATGATCAGCTCGTCGATACGATCAATTTGACCACGCACTTCTTCCAACGAAGAACATTCATCTGGTTTTTTTAGGTTGTTCATTTTTTTGATCTTAAAGGCTGAATCAATTTGCCGTCGGAACAAATAAAAGAATTATTCCTGCAAGCTAGATTGCAATTTTATGTGATTAATATAAATTCAGAATGAATTTTAAATTAAATACATAGTTTAACTTATAAAATAGAAGGAAAAACAAGAGAATTATTGCAAATTAAATTTTTGATAATACAGCATTATTGAATACAAATCTTTCAGATTATTGTTATCACAAAGCAAGTGTTGAAAAATTGGTTAAAATATTCCCGTATTAAGTGATCAAAAGTGTGAAATATTCGCGGATTCATTATCTTTGCCCCACTTTTTTCGTTTCGAATTTGTTAGATAAAACAGAATATCGGAATTAGAAAAACGAAATTTTAAATTATTGGGAATGATTAAAATAACACTTCCGGATAATAGTGTTCGCGAATTTGATACTGCAGTAAGCGGAATGGAGATTGCTGAATCCATCTCACCGCGTCTGGCAAAAGATGTTTTATCAGTGTCAGTTAACGGAGCTATATGGGATCTGACACGCAAGATTGATCACGATTCAAAAATAAAACTCTATACCTGGGACGACCGTGAAGGAAAAGAAACATTCTGGCACTCATCGGCACATTTAATGGCCGAAGCTATTGAGTCATTTTACCCCGGAACCAAATTTGGAATCGGACCGACGGTAGACACTGGTTTTTATTATGATGTAGACCTTCCATCTGGTGAAACTATTTCAGATAAAGACCTGGAGAAGATTGAGAAAAAAATGCTTGATCTGGCTCGTGAGAAAAATGATATTGTTCGTTCAGAGATTTCCAAGGCAGATGCACTAAAGATGTTCACCGAGAAAAACGATGAGCTGAAACAGGAATTGATTAGTGAACTGGAGGACGGTACCATCAGCATTTACAATCAGGGGAACTTTACCGATTTGTGTCGTGGTCCGCACTTGCCGAATACAAGCTACATTAAGGCGATTAAACTTACTTCGATTGCCGGAGCTTACTGGCGTGGTGACGAGCATAATAAAATGCTGACCCGTATTTACGGGGTAACTTTCCCAAAACAGAAAATGCTCGATGAATACCTGGTATTGCTGGAGGAAGCTAAAAAACGCGACCATCGTAAAATCGGGAAAGAGATGCAGTTGTTCGCTTTCTCTGAGAACGTTGGGCAGGGACTTCCTTTATGGTTGCCTAAAGGAGCACAATTACGTGAACAACTCGAAACTTTCCTGAAGAAAGTTCAGAAGAAATACGGTTACGAACAGGTAATCACTCCCCATATTGGAGATGTGAAATTGTATAAAACATCCGGTCACTTTCAGAAATACGGAAAGGACTCGTTTCAGCCAATCAGCACACCAGCAGAAGGAGAGGAGTACCTGTTGAAACCGATGAACTGTCCGCACCATTGCGAGATTTACAAAGCATGGCCACGTTCCTATAAAGATCTTCCGGTTCGTATGGCTGAATTCGGTACTGTTTACCGGTATGAAATGAGCGGTGAGTTGCATGGTTTGACTCGTGTGCGTGGTTTTACTCAGGATGACGCGCATTTGTTTTGTAGACCAGACCAGGTAAAAGATGAATTCAAAAAAGTAATCGATATTATTTTTATCATCTTCAAAGCGTTAAGTTTTGAAAATTATACCGCACAGATTTCGTTACGTGATCCTGAAAAACCGGAAAAGTATATCGGCTCACCTGAAAACTGGGATAAGGCCGAACGTGCAATCATTGAAGCTTGTGAAGAAAAAGGATTGGAAACCATAACGGAACTCGGCGAAGCTGCTTTCTACGGACCAAAACTTGATTTTATGATCAAGGATGCGTTGGGAAGAAGTTGGCAGTTGGGAACCGTTCAGGTTGACTACAATCTTCCGGAGCGTTTTGAGCTGGAATATATTGGTTCAGACGACAAACGCCACCGCCCGGTAATGATTCACCGTGCACCTTTCGGATCGATGGAACGCTTTGTAGCTGTGCTAATTGAGCATACTGCGGGAAAATTTCCACTCTGGCTTACACCGGAACAGGTAGTGGTTTTGCCAATAAGCGAAAAGTACAACGATTATGCTAAAAAAGTTTCAGATTTTCTAAATAATTCCGATATTCGCACCGTTGTTGACGATCGTAACGAAAAGATTGGTAGGAAGATACGCGACAACGAATTAAAACGGATTCCGTACTTGCTGATCGTAGGAGAGAAAGAAGCTGAAACAGATAGCGTAGCCGTTCGACGCCAGGGAGAAGGAGATCAGGGTACCATGAGTACCAGTGAATTCGCTGAATTAGTAGAAAAAGAAGTAAGAGATCAATTATCAGGATTGTATAACTAACTTAAGGAGGAACTTACAATAGCAATTAAAAGAAGAGGCCCGAGAAATTTTCAGCCTAGAAAAGAAGAAGAACCGCAACACCGGATCAATCAAAAGATCAGGGTACCCCAGGTACGTTTAGTTGGTGATAATATTGAAAACCCAGGCGTGTATCCGCTTCGTGAAGCCTTATCAATGGCTGAAGAATTGGAACTTGACCTGGTAGAGATTTCGCCAAATGCCGATCCGCCTGTTTGCAAGATTATTGATTACTCGAAGTTTCTTTATCAACAAAAAAAGAAACAAAAGGAAATGAAGGCCAAAGCCACCAAAATTGTGGTAAAGGAAATACGATTTGGCCCGCAAACCGACGAGCATGACTTCCAGTTCAAGTTGCGTCATGCCGAGAAATTCCTGAAAGAAGGTGCAAAAGTGAAAGCTTTTGTATTTTTTAAAGGCCGGTCGATTTTGTTCAAAGAGCAAGGCGAAATCCTGCTCCTAAAACTGGCAACTTCTCTTGAAGATGTTGGTGCCGTTGAACAAATGCCTAAACTGGAAGGCAAACGAATGACGATGTTTATTTCACCTAAAAAGAAATAGTTTCTATTCGTTATGACGAAGGAAATATTTCACTGTCGAAAGGCAGCATAAAACAGTTCTTTGATAACATTTTAATTAAGTAGGAATTATGCCAAAAATGAAAACGAATTCCGGAGCTAAAAAACGCTTTAGAATCACCGGAAGTGGTAAAATTAAAAGGAAGCACGCCTACAAAAGTCATATTCTGACTAAAAAGAGTACAAAACGTAAGCGTAATTTGACTTATTGGACAACTATCGATAAGACAAATGAAAGCAACGTTAAACTTTTGTTGTGCATGAAGTAATCTTAGGATTACGTTCACTTATCCTTTTAAAGAGAAAGGTAAATAAAGTTTAAAACCAGGTAATTGTGCTTTAAAGTGACCGTCAGCTGACGGTACGCCGATTATCAAAAAAGTAAAAAGTATGCCAAGAAGTGTAAATCATGTAGCATCACGTGCCCGGAGAAAAAAATTATTAGAAAGAACTAAAGGTTACTACGGGTCGCGTAAAAACGTGTGGACGGTTGCAAAAAACACCTGGGAAAAAGGTCAACAGTATGCATACCGCGACAGGAGAGCGAAAAAAAGAACATTCCGTGGATTGTGGATTCAGCGTATCAACGCTGCTACTCGTCTCGAAGGAATGTCGTATTCACAATTCATGGGATTGTTGAAAAAGAACGATATCGAAATCAACCGCAAGGTTTTGGCCGATTTAGCAATGAATCAGCCCGAAGCGTTCAAAGCAATCGTTGAAAAAGTAAAATAAGAAGACTGTATTGTAGGTGAGATACATAAATAGACCCGGTCCGTCAGCTGACAGATCGGGTTTTTATTTTATACAAAAGAAAAAGGAAGCCATTCAGACTTCCTTTAATATTTAGATTGATAGATTTTCTTAATTCATTTGTAGTAAGACCACCGATTTGGCTGGCAGCTCAATAGTAAGTTTTCCGTTTTTAGGTTTGTCAACCGAAAATTCTTTCATGCTTACTTCTTCGTTTTTGCCAAAATCATTAAATGCATTTAGTTTTGAGGCTGTTACAATTTGTCCTTTAGCTGATGAATAGTTTGCTGTACCATTAATTTCAATCTCAACGGTCTCGTTTTTATTTGGATCGAGGTTACATAGAGTAACAGACAAAACACCTTCTTTTACTGATGAAGAAGAACTAACTTTTGACACTGATTCCCCTCCGAATGTGTAACCACCGGTTTTTAAATATTCAGGCACTAACAGGGCATCCTGATGAACACTATACAATTTAAACACATAGTAAGTGGGCGTAAGTACCATTTCATTATCTTTTGTAAGAATTACCGATTGAAGTACGTTTACCATCTGGGCAATGTTGGCCATTTTCACCCGGTCAGCGTGGTTATTAAATATATTCAGATTAACTGCAGCAACCATTGCGTCGCGAAGCGAGTTCTGCTGATATAAGAAACCTGGATTAGTTTCTTCTTCCACATTGAACCAGTTTCCCCACTCATCAACCATCAAGCCAACACGTTTTTGCGGGTCATATTTATCCATAATGGTAGAATGACGGGTAACCAATGTTTCCATCTCAAGAGTTTTGTGAAGAGTCTCAAACCATTCTTTTTCGCCAAAACCAGTGGCATTTCCTTTGTCGTTCCAATTACCGGTTTGGATGGTATAATAATGTAATGAAATCCCCTGCATCAGCCCACCAAACGGTTGAACTTTATCCATCATTACATCCATCCAGTTATAGTCATCTGAGTTGGGGCCGCAAGCAATCCGGTACAGATCACCGCGGGTGAAAGAAGCAAAACGCTTATAAACATCAGAATAATAATCGGGCGTCATATTACCACCACAACCCCAGTTTTCATTACCGATTGCCCAGTATTTTACATTCCATGGTTCTTCACGTCCGTTTTTCTTTCTCAGATCTGTCATCGGGCTTTTATTGGCAGAAGTAACGTATTCCACCCACTCACTGGCTTCCTGTACAGTTCCCGAGCCGACATTAATATTGATGTAAGGTTCAGCGCCAATCAATTCGCAAAAATCGAGGAATTCATGTGTTCCAAAGCTGTTGTCTTCGGTTACGCCACCCCAGTGTACATTAATTATAGAAGGGCGTTGTTCGCGCGGTCCAATCCCATCCTTCCAGTGATAAGTATCGGCAAAGCATCCTCCCGGCCAGCGTAAAACCGGGATCTGCATGTCCTTTAGTGCACCGATTACATCGTCGCGGAAGCCCCGGATGTTTGGAATTTCAGAATCTTCACCTACGTATATTCCACCGTAAATGCAATGTCCCAGATGTTCAGCAAAGTGCCCATAAATCTCTTTATTGATTTTGTCTATTGCCTGATCAGGATTTAAAGTTAATTTGGTTTGAGCTGAAACAGAAATGGTAAAAATCAAAAATAGGCTCAGTAAGATAGATGATTTCATAATTTATTCTTTTAGTGTCATTTTGATTCTAAAAGTATCTATTTTAATCGATATCTCCATGAATTAGGAAGCAATAAATGTCGATTATACGTTTATTTTATATTTGATATCGAAGCGAATTAAATAAGTGACGTTTTGTTCCAATTTATCTGAAATGGCACATTTGCTTAGTATTCATGTCAGAGATGTGTATTGAATGCGGAGAAGTTACTGATTTACAGATCATACAATTTGTCCTATTTATCCGGGATTTCACGTACCAGTATTAAGAAAACATTTAAATTAATAAAAAAACAGAATCTCATAGTCAATATATTATTGTTAAATAAACATAATTATTGATTTATGTTGTTCTAAAAATGATGATTAAATACATTTGTGTCTGTTTATTAGTCAATTATGCTAAAAGCTACGGCAAATAATGCAATCTGAAAGTTAGTTGATTTTATAAAAGCGTGGCTGAGAATTAATTTACAATTAAAATTCCAATTAATTCTAATTATTTCTATTTATGTTTTTTTCTTCTTAAGTTCATTTATGTTCACTATTATCTATTTATACACATTTTATAAAGTGCACGCTTATTGATAGTTACTTGTCGTATTATTTTTTTTCCTATGTTTGTGATGTATTTACAAACCCAATTATCGTTGTTAGATGAGACTTATAAATTTAAGTAGGATTCTTCTTCTTAATTTTAAAGTTTTGAGGAAGAATGTGGTGATGAGATTTACGGTAAAAAATGAACTTCGACGCTTTTTATTTTTTAGCATTTCGATTTTTATCGTTCTATCAACCAAAGCAGAGACATACTACGTAAGTAGTAGTACAGGAAACGATGCCAATTCAGGCACAAGTATTGAACTTCCGTGGCGTACCCTGGACAGGGTGAATA
>DAOPJR010000087.1:0-5789 GCA_035399765.1 Draconibacterium sp.
ATGGTGTTTTAAAATATGAAATCTGTAATTCAATAATAAACTTAATAAAATGAGAAAAAAGATTGCACTAGTTATTTTTTGCATGTCGGTTTTGATTGGCGTAAATGCACAGGAATTAGCCAATTTTATGGGACGTGCACCAATTCTTTCTCCTGAAATAGGGGAAGAAAATGTAACATTTCGAATTACTGCACCCGATGCAAAACTCGTAAGACTTTATGGTTCGTGGATGCCTGATTACAGTTCATCTATCAATATGATGAAAGATACTGCTGGAATTTGGACATTAACAATTAAAAAGCCGGTCCCTGAGCTTTATACTTACCACTTTATTGTGGATGGACTCATCGTAAATGATGTTAGGAATATATTTATGCAGCGTGACGGAACACGATATCTGAGTGTTTTGTTGGTTCCCGGAGAACAAACCGAAAACTATTTTGAAGCAAAAGAACACGGTAATCTTTCAAAAGTATGGTACGATTCTCCAACCATTGGCACCAATCGCCGCATGTTTGTTTACACTCCTTACGGTTACGAAACCAGTGGTGAAGATTATCCGGTTCTTTATTTGCTGCACGGTGGTGGCGGCGACGAAGATGCGTGGTCAACTATGGGACGGGCCCGCCAGATTCTGGATAACCTGATTGAAAAGGGTTTAGCCAAGCCGATGATTTGTGTCATGCCAAACGGCAACCCTGGACAGCAGGCTGCCAAAACACAATTACTGGAAGAGAAAACCTATGAACGCAATGATCCTGCATTTGCTAATTTGTATGTTACAAGTTTGGTAAAAGACATCATTCCTTACATCGAGAATCATTATCGGGTAATTGCAAAACCTGAAGCCAGGGCAGTTTCCGGACTTTCAATGGGAGGTGGGCATACCTTGGCTGTAACCCGTTTATTCCCAGGAACTTTTGATTATATCTGTCCCTTGAGTATTGGCGTTCGTGGCGATCAGGCCGAAATTGATGCTCAATTCCAGGCAGTAAAAAAAGGGGGTTATAAATTATACTGGTTTGGCTGTGGTGAATCTGATTTCTTGTGGGAAATGGCAAAGGAAATGGATGCTGCCTTAACACGTAACGGACTGGAGCATACTTTCTATGTTACCGATGGTGGACATACCTGGGCTAATTGGAGAAAATACCTGAATACTTTTGCCCCACTTTTATTTAAATAGACCTTTTTCAATTTATAAATTAGTAATAATTCAACGATGAAGAAATATTTTATTACACTGATTGCTCTGTTTATTTTGGGCGGAGCCTTTGCTCAGGAATTAAGTAATTTTATGGGACGCGAACCGATCATCTCTCCTGAAATTGGAGAAAAGAATGTGACGTTTCGCTTTTTGGCTCCTTATGCTGATACAGTTAAAATTAGCGGTGGTTTTACTCCTACTGTTAAAATGGAAACTTCATTCGGAAGCATGGATGTTCCATCTAACCTCGATTTGAAGAAAGACGAAAAAGGACTCTGGTCAATCACTTTACCTTTGCCTGAGCCGGAACTTTATACTTACAGTTTTATAGTTGACGGCGTAAACGTTAACGATCCCAACAATATTTTTATGCAACGAGACGGAACTCGTTATCTGAGTGTGTTATTGATTCCTGGTAAAGTAACCGAAAATTATTACGAAGCCAATCAACGAGGAAATCTGAACCAGGTTTGGTACGAATCCCCAACTTTGGGAATGACCCGCCGATTGTTCGTTTATACACCTTACGGTTATGCCGACAGCAAGGAAAAATATCCGGTTCTTTACCTTTTGCATGGTGCTGGTGGTGACGAAGACGCGTGGAGTACCATGGGACGTGCCTGTCAGATTCTGGATAATCTGATAGAAAAGGGACTGGCTAAGCCAATGATTTGTGTAATGCCAAATGGTAACCCTACTCAATATGCCGCACGTACATTGATGATCGATGAAAAACCTTTTGACCGGAACAATCCTGCCATGGGTATGATGGGAAACCTCTATCCTAAAAGTATTGTGGAAGACATCGTTCCGTTTATAGAGAAAACGTACCGCGTGGACGCTCGTCCAAAATCAAGAGCAATTGCCGGTCTTTCCATGGGAGGTGGACACACCATCACGACTACGTTGATGTATCCGGGTTTCTTTGATTACATCTGCCCACTGAGTATGGGAATCGGGATGAGGTTTGGAAACAACCAGGACAATCAGGAAGAAGTGATGAAAACCTACGAAACACAGTTTAAGGCACTTAAAAAAGAAGGTTATAAATTGTATTTTCTGGCTTGCGGCGATACCGATTTTCTTTTCGACTCGGCGAAAACACTCGACAAAATGTTGACGGACACCGGTAACAAGCATACGTTTTATGTAACTCCGGGTGGACACACTTGGTCGAACTGGAGAATCTACCTGAATAATTTTGCTCCGCTATTATTCAAATAGATTCCGGCTATATCCAATACAATTGGAACAGATCAATCAATTTTTCAGGTTTTGTAAATTTTATTTTACATAAACCTGAAAAATTGTAGTTAGCATTACTAACTTAACAATCATTCCAGAAAATGGTGTAAAAAATAGTTCAGGTTTATATCGAACTCATATTAAATAAGACTTAGTAATGAAAGATATTTCAAGAAGACAATTTATTGGCAGAACGGCTTTGGCAACTACTCCAGTGATTTTTTTACCAGGAATAGCCAAATCATGGACAGCTTCCACCGATTACCAGTTGGTGGAAACCAGGTATGGAAAATTGCGTGGATATCGTGAAAATGGCGTAAATATTTTCAAAGGTGTTCCCTACGCAGGAGATGTGTCGGGAACAAAACGTTTTCAGAAAGCTGGCCCTGTAAAACCATGGAGCGGTGTTCGCGATGCATTGCAATTGGGCTTTCCTTCTATTCAACCACCCAATCAAACCTATGGAATTAATGAACCCGGACCGGCAGAAGACTGCCTTGTTCTCAATATCTGGACACCCGCCAACGACGGGAAAAAACGTCCGGTAATGGTGTACAATCATGGCGGTGGATTCCGAACTGGATCGGGTGGAAGTGCCTCTCAGGACGGTGCAAACCTGGCCCGAATGTACGATGTTGTGGTAGTAGCTACCAATCATCGTCTTGGTTTGCTGGGATACTTATATCTTGATGAAATCGCCGGTGAAGAATATAAAGGTTCAGGTAATCGTGGAGTGCAGGATATTGCGGTGGCTCTTGAATGGATAAAAGAAAACATCGAACAATTTGGAGGCGACCCGCAGAATGTGATGATCTTTGGCGAGTCGGGTGGCGGTATGAAAACTTCCAGTTTGTACGCCATGCCGGAGGCAGAACCGTATTTTAATAAGGCATCCATCGAAAGTGGCCCTGGAGTGGAACTGATCTCCGCTGAAACCGCTGCCGAAACAACGCTGGAAGTATTGGAATACCTGAATATTTCACCCAAAAACTGGAAGAAACTACTCGAAGTTCCGGCCGATAAATTACTCGAAGCCCAGGAACAAATTCCTAAAAAAGAAAATCCGCTTTCGGGAGGCTTTCATGGAATTGGTAATTCAGGAGTCGGAAGTTTTGGTGCCATGGTCGATGGAGTGGTCATTCCTGCTAATCCTTTTGAACCAACCGCCCCCAGCTTTTCAAAGAACAAACCTTTGATGGTTGGATGGAACGAGGACGAATATATCTTTTTTGCAATGGTAGGTGGCGATAAAGAGGTATTTACTCTGACGGAGGATGATTTGAAAAACCGTTTGCAAAGAGACTTTGGCGAAAATGCCGAATTAATCAGGAAAACCTATCACGAAGCTAATCCGGAAAAATCACCCGGCGAAATTTATATTGCCATTCGTTCTATTTTAATGATGGGGCTGGGTTCAATCCGAATTGCAGAACGAAAGGCAGAACAGGGTGGCACTCCGGCATATCTGTATAATTTTGGTTATAAATCGAATGCAAAAATACCGGGAACCGAGTTTGAAATGGGCACGATGCATGCACTCGATATTCCGTTTAAATTTTACAATGTTGAAGGTGGAATGGCAGGAACAAAACCAGATCGTTTTGAGGCTTCAAAAAATATGACCTCGTTGTGGACCAGCTTTGCACGGACCGGCCTGCCATCTGCTCCGGGACAACCCAAATGGCCAGCATACGATCTTCAAAACCGTTCGCTTATGAGAATCGATACGCACTGTTCGGTGATCGATAACCGCTACAAAATGGTGCGCGAAATGTGGCAAGAAATTTTGAAATAAATAAACTATGAAAGGTATGAGATTAAGAACTATTCTGGTAATTGCAATTGTTACCATTCTTTTTGGAAGTTGTGCACAGCAAAAAGTACAACACAAGTCTGCTTTGTTACAATACGACAAACAAATCGATACCATTATCGGAGAAATGACATTGGAGGAAAAGGTAAACATGCTGCACGCAAAACACATGTTTGTTTCAGCAGGTGTCGAACGATTGGGTATTGCCGACATGATTTATGCGGATGGCCCTTTTGGTATCCGCGAAGAAATGCAACCCGACGGCTGGATGGGTTTAGGATGGGAAACCGACAGAGCAACTTTTTTCCCCACCGGTTCAGCTTTAGCAGCCACCTGGTGTCCCGGACTGGCATACGCTTATGGAACGGGAATGGCAAAGGAAGCCCGTTTACGTGGAAAAGATATGATCCTCGGGCCGGCCATTAACATCCAGCGTATTCCAACAGGAGGACGGACTTATGAATATTTGAGCGAAGATCCGTTTTTGAGTTCAAGATTATCAGTAGGTTATACAAAAGGTGTTCAGGATAACGGCGCTGCCGCCTGTTTAAAACATTATGCCCTGAATAACCAGGAAAACAACCGCGGAACGGTAAATGTGATTGTTGGTGAGCGCGCCATGCGCGAGATTTACCTGCCTCCGTTTAAAGCAGCTGTGGAAGAAGCCGATGCATATGGTGTGATGGCTGCTTACAATAAAGTAAATGGCTGGTGGTGTGCCGAAAACGATATGCTGCTCAATAAAATTCTTCGGGATGACTGGGGATTTGCCGGTATGGTTATTTCCGACTGGAACGGTACACACAGCACGGTTGACGCAGTAACCAATGGTTTGAATGTTGAAATGCCAACGCAAAGATTTTTGGGGCAGGCTTTGCTTGATTCAGTAAATGCGGGTTTGGTTTCCGAAGACATCATTAACTTGCGGGTTCGTGAGATTTTACGGGTTCGTTTGGCTATTAAACCAATTCCGGCAGAAGAGGCCAACAAGGAAGTTACTTCGCAACCTGCGCAGCAAAAAATTGCTTACGATGTAGCCTCGAAATCCATTGTGTTGTTAAAGAATGACGGAACGCTTCCTTTGGATCTTACTAACAAACCGGTAATCGCAGTTATTGGCGCGAATGCCGAACAAACCATGGGTTTAGGCGGAATGGGCGCCGGTGTTAAAACCTTGTACGAAGTAACTCCTCTTGAAGGACTAAAAAATAAAATCGGCGATAAAGCAGAGTTGGTTTATGCCAAAGGTTACGAGCCTGTTGTTTTTGATTTTGCCAAAATGTTCCGGAGAAGAAATCAGAAACCTGAAGAAATTGAAAAAGAAAAGCAAGAAGAAGCGATCTTAGCTCAAAAACTTTCGAAAGAAGCGGTTGAAGTGGCTGCCAAAGCTGACCTTGTTCTTTTTATTGGTGGCGATAACCGCGCGGTAGAAACCGAAGGAAGCGACAGAAAAGATATCAAACTTCCATCAGGACAAGATGATTTGATCCAGGCAATTGCCGCCGTTAATCCAAACATTGTAAC
>DAOPJR010000087.1:5889-13785 GCA_035399765.1 Draconibacterium sp.
AGCAACGACCCAAATACAGCCATTTATTCTGAAGAGTCGCTGGTAGGTTATCGCTGGTTCGATACAAAAAATCTTCCGGTAATGTATCCATTTGGTTACGGACTTACTTATACAACCTTTGAATATTCAGGATTGCAAACCGACAAGGATAAATACGGAAAAAATGATGTGATCAAGGTTTCATTTGAATTAAATAATTCCGGCTCGGTTGCTGCCGACGAAGTGGTTCAGGCTTATGTTCACCGTATCAATCCATCGGTTGAGTGGCCTTACAAAGAGCTAAAAGGCTTTTCAAGAGTGCCATTGAATCCGGGAGAAAGCAAAACCGTTACGCTGGAAATACCGGTTCAAAGTCTTCAGTACTGGGACGAAACCTTGCAGGCCTGGAACGACGATTTATGTAATATCGAATTACAGGTTGGTGCATCAGCAGGCGATATCAAGCTGAAAAAGGAAGTGACATTGAAATAAGTTTTAATCGGTTTATTCAAAACAGTATTGAATAAACTATAGGTACTCGTTCATTTTAACAGGTTAATATAACTCTCCCGAATTCTCTTTTTTTAAATGAAGAGATCCGGTTGTTCCGTCGACTGGCGGAACGATCGGGGGATGTTGTATTTCGTACTCAAACGTAAACTTACAATAACTGGTCATTCAACTAATGACGGAAATGATTATTTGAAACCACTAAAACCAACTAAAATGCAAAAAAAACTGATTCTCCTGTTCTTATTGTTTGGAATGCTGGCGACCAATGCACAACAAGCACATGTAAACCTTGATTGGGCGCCACAAAAAAACACGGAAGGATTAACACCCTTTATGGCGAATACCATTTCTCCCGAGGTGTTCGATGATCACACTGTAATTTTTAGAGTGAAAGCTCCTGAGGCAAAGGAAGTGCTTCTTTCTGGAAGCATTTTGCTGGGCTTAAAAGCAGAAAAACCTATTCCTTTTACCAAAGGTGAAGATGGAGTCTGGACCTTGAATGTGGGACCAATGACTCCTGAAATATATTATTACAAACTGCTAATCGATGGGGTAAGTGTGGTTGATCCGGCAAATACTCTGGTAGGTTTTGCTGCTCAGCCTGGATTCAGCGTACTCGTGGTTCACGGTGATGGCCCGGCCTGGTACGACGCGAAAGATGTACCGCATGGTGTTGTGTCCCGTCATATTTATCATTCCGAAGTTACGAATGGCGAACGCGAATTATTTGTTTATACACCGCCCGGATACGATCCTTCTAAAAAATACCCGGTTTTATATCTGGTTGGCGGTTCAGGCGAAGTAGCATCAACCTGGACGCTCTTCGGAAAAGTAAATTTTTTGGAAGACAACCTGATTGCTGAAGGAAAAGCACAGCCGATGATTATTGCCATGCCCAACAATCAGATGGTCCATCGCATGGACCCAAAACACACTGAAAAAAGCTTTTCGATGTTTAACGACGAAATGCTGAAAGAAGTCATCCCACTGGTTGAAAGTAACTACAGTGTTCAGGCTGATAAACACCACCGCGCCATCTCAGGTTTATCGATGGGCGGACGGCATGCACAAATTATCGGGTTGAATAATCTCGATGTATTTGGTTCAATTGGAATTCTTAGTGCTGCGGAATCATTTGATTTAATGCCCGGTATTTTGGATGACCCAAAACTGAATGATAAAATTGATTATTTGTTTGTTGGCGCGGGAACCTATGAAACGACTCCCGATTCAAGACAGGCTCAACTGCATAAAACATTCGAAGAAAAAAATATAAAACATGAATATTACATCGGAGGCGACGGTGCGCATGATTTTGTAACCTGGCGTCATCTTCTTTACTATAAATTCTTGCCAAAACTTTGGAAATCAAATTAAAAAATAAAAATATGAAAAGAGTTCACCTGATAACATTGACCATTTTAACCCTTATTCTTGTATTGAATTCGGTTAACACAGTGGCACAGCGCTACAAGTCTGGACCTCAGGATATGACATTTTTTTCTTCTGTTGATGAATCAAATCAACCGTATGCGATTTACATTCCTGAAAATTTCGATGAAACAAAAAAATATCCTCTGGTGGTATTTCTTCATGGTGCTTTTTCAAATCACCGTTTAGGATTACGACGTGCATTCGGAGAAGGAAATAAACAGGGACCTGAATTTGGAACACCCGGCTTTGTCCCCGCAGAAACCGATCTGGAGGTTACTCGCTTTTACCCAAAACTGAAGAGCGAGGATTATATTGTGGTAGCGCCATTTGCAAGAGGAACAGCAGGATACCAGGGGATTCCCGAACAGGATATTTTCGATATGCTTGCCGATGTGAAAAGCAAATTCAGGATTGATGAGAACCAGATGTACCTCACAGGCTTGTCGATGGGAGGCGGAGGTACTTTGTGGATTGGACTGACGCATCCCGATATGTGGGCTGCCATTGCACCGGTTTGTCCGGCACCGCCGGAAGGAACTGATAAGCTGGCAATGAATGCCTTCAATATCCCCGTGCACTTGTTTGTGGGCGACCGCGACGCTTTAATGCCAACTGCCGATGCATGGAATGAATACTTTAAATCAAACGATGTTGATGTTGAATATGTAATTTATCCCGGAATTGCACACAACAGCTGGGAATATGCATATGCCGATGGTTTTATTTTTGATTGGTTTGACCAGTTTGAACGCAATTTGTTTCCTCCTGAAGTCAGGTTTACAACCAGTTCGTTTAAATACAGTAAAGCATATTGGGTAAATCTCGATAATCTTACTCCGGGCGTCCAGACAAACATTGTTGCAAAATTCACAGGTAAAAACCAGGTGGATGTTACAACATCAAACCTTTTAGGATTTACATTGAACCTGGAAGGACATCCGCAGTTTGATGCCAATTCAAAAGTGAACATCACGGTTGACGGAAAATCATTTTCTGTTAAATCACCTGATGCTTTTTCATTTTCAAAAGAAAATGGAACATGGGTGAATAAGAAATTCACTCCCAACCGTTTCTCGAAACAAAAAGGTGCTGAAGGTCCGCTTGCCGAGGCAATTAACAGTAATCATATTTATGTGTATGGAACACAGGGAAATCCGTCTCGCGAGGAGTTACAGACCAGACAAGCGGAAGCAACTTATGCCGCCGACTGGGCTTTTGACCGTGGATTTGCAGGACGAATTATGATTTTCCCACGTTCAATGGCTGATAATGCTGTTCGCCAAAGCGACTACGAAACTTCGAACCTGGTATTGTTTGGAACCGCCGGTACCAACAGCATCATCAAAAAATATGAAGACAGGCTACCTGTTCAGCTGGATGAAAATGCCGAAGGTTATGGACTGGTATACATTTACCCGATGAACGGTCATTATGTACTCGTAAACTCAGGATTGCCCTGGTGGACACCTCTTTCTTCTGATAACGCAGTTGGCAGTACTTTGGGTATGTTAACAGCGAAGCTTGGTTCCTTAAATGCATTTCCCGATTTCATTTTGTTTAAAGACACGCCCGACAATGTGATCAGCGAAGGATATTTCGACAATAACTGGGAGATTCCGGAAGCTCAGAAAGCAAAATTGAAAGCATCAGGAGTCGTCAAGCTGAAATAATGATTCAATAATAAATATTCAACTCAAAATAATTATGAAACATACATTTTCGATAAAACAATTCTACATGGTGCTCATTGCAGTCCTTTTCTTTTCAGTGGCTCAGGCACAGGAAATCCAGCGTCAGGGGGGCCCACAGGTTGTGTCTCCTGAAATTGCCAGTAACAACAGTGTCACTTTCCGTCTTTATTCCGAAAATGCCCAATCGGTAGCAGTAACCGGAAGCTGGATGGGAATGGGTGAGACGCTTCAGATGAAAAAAGGCAGTGATGGTGTTTGGTCGGCAACTACCAAAGCACTTGAACCTTCGATGTATCACTACAATTTTGTACTCGACGGAGTAAGTATTCTGGATCCAAAAAATCCGAAAGCCATGCGCGACGGAACAAGATCTGCAAGTACGTTGATTCTTCCCGGCAATGCTTCCGAAGTTTTTCAGGTGAACGATGTACCTCATGGATCGATTACCAAAGTTTGGTACGACTCGCCAACACTCAAAATGAACCGTAGAATGTATGTTTACACTCCACCCGGATACGAGGACAGCAAGGAAAAATACCCTGTGCTTTACCTATTACATGGCGGCGGTGGCGACGAAGATGCCTGGACTTCTTTGGGGCGTGCCAACTACATTTTGGATAACCTGATCGCCCAGGGAAAAGCAAAACCGATGATTGTGGTGATGACCAACGGAAATGCCGATCAAACCGCTTCTGTAACCGATTGGTCAAAAGAACCGGATGCTTCGCAGAGTGTTGGACCAGGTGCGAAAGGCAGTGATCAGGAAATAATCGATGGTATGACAAAATTTCCAAAGAGCCTGGTGAACGATGTAATTCCTTATGTAGAAAAACACTTCCGGGTAAAAGCAAACAGCGAGAATCGAGCCATTGCCGGTTTGTCAATGGGTTGTTTACAAACCCAAATAATTGCCATGACAAATCCTGAGTTGTTCCAGTATATTGGCTGTTTCAGCCTTGGAATTCATTTCAATACACCATTCGATCTCATTTCCAATAATATATTGATCCCGGCTTATGATAAAAACCTGGAAACCATGAAGAACAAGGTGTTTTTTGTTGGTGTGGGAAGCGATGATTTTGTGTATGAAGGGGTTCAGACTTTACGCAAAAAGCTGGACGAGCACAACTTTACGTATATCTACAAAGAAACCAGTGGTGGCCATACCTGGGCAAACTGGAGGATTTATTTGTCGGAATTCACACCCATGTTATTCAAATAATTCAATCGATCTAAAATGAAGAAGAATATATTCAAATTAGCTTTTGCTTTTATTGTTGTTTTTTCGGCTTCTGTTTACAATACGGATGCACAGGAAATGCAACAACGAAGAGGACCGCAAATTGTATCGCCTGAGATTTCAGCGGATAACCATGTATCATTCAGTCTTTATTCCGAAAATGCCCAGTCGGTGGCAGTGAGCGGAAGCTGGATGGGCTTTGGAGAACGCGCTGACATGAAAAAAACAGGAGACGGAGCGTGGTCGGTGACTGTTGGGCCGCTGGAACCTTCGATGTACCATTACAATTTTGTCATCGACGGTGTAAGTGCCATTGATCATGCCAACCCGAAAGCCATGCGCGATGGAACGCGTTACGCCAGTACTCTGATTGTACCCGGAAGTGGTTCAGATTTATTCGAAGTAAAAGATATTCCTCATGGTTCTGTTACTAAAGTATGGTACGATTCGCCTTCGTTGGATAAAACTCGCAGAATGTATGTTTACACACCACCAGGATATGAGGACAGCAAAGAAAAGTACCCGGTTTTGTACCTGCTTCATGGTGGCGGTGGCGACGAAGATGCGTGGACTTCACTCGGTCGTGCCAACTATATTTTGGATAACCTGATTGCAGCAGGAAAGGCAAAGCCAATGATTGTTGTAATGACAAATGGGAATCCTGATCAAAAAGCAGCCATTACTGAAACGCAGCCCGATCCGGATGCTGATCGTTTAATAATTGCTACCGATAAATTTCCGGTAAGCCTCGTAAATGATGTCATTCCATATGTGGAAATGCATTTTAGGGTTATACCAAATAGTGACAACCGGGCCATTGCCGGACTTTCAATGGGATGTTTGCATACTCAGATTGCAGCAATGAATAATCCAACCATGTTCAAATACATGGGATTATTCAGTCTTGGACTACATCCTGATGATAATAATCTGAAAGAAATTATGAAGCCATTAATCGCTGCCTACGACAAAAACCTGGAAACACTGAAAAAGAATTACAAGCTGTTTTACATCGGTTGCGGCACCGAAGATTTTGTTTACGACGGTGTTCAGATACTTCGTAAAAAGCTCGATGATAATAATTTCAAATACCTGTATAACGAAACGGATGGTGGTCATACCTGGGCAAACTGGAGGACCTATCTTTCGGATTATGCCCCAAGACTTTTCAAATAAACAAATCTATTAAAATACCAATTCATGAAAGATTTCAAAACAAAACTGTTTATTGGCTTTTTGGCAATGTTGTTTTCAATTGCTGTTCAGGCCCAGATGTTTAACCGTACTCCAACGCCTAATGATACGCTGCATTCAACAAAAGTACTTGCCAACGGCGATGTCGTTTTTAGAATTTATGCTCCCAATGCCAAAGATGTTACCATTGGAGGAGATATTGTTCCCTGGGGTACAAAGCTGGAAAGTAAAAAAGCAGAAAATGGAGTCTGGACAATTACTGTTCCCAGGGTTAAAACAGGAACTTATCGCTACAATTTTGTGGTTGATGGTGTAAAAGTGTACGATCCGAAAGCTCCGGAAGCGTATAAAACATCAGCCTTGGTTGATGTTCTTCCAAATGGTGAAAAAGAATTTTTTGCGCTTCGGGAAGATGTACCTCACGGTGCAGTTTCAGCTATTCAATATTATTCCAAAACAACCAAAACCATGCGTAACATGCAGGTTTGGACGCCTCCGGGATACAACGCCAAAAACAATAAATTGCCTGTGTTTTATCTGATTCATGGAGGTGGTGACAGCGAACTTGCCTGGCCCGGAGTTGGTCGTGCCGGAATTATTATGGACAATCTGCTTGCTGAAGGCAAATGTAAGGACATGATTGTAGTAATGCCGGATGGAGGAATGGATGTTGCATTGTTTGTCCAGGACTTTGTAAATGATCTAATTCCTTATATCGAGTCGAATTACAATGTTTACAAAGATGCTGATCATCGCGCTTTGGCTGGCTTGTCGATGGGTGGACTTGATGTTCTGGAGTCTTTTATGGCTCGTCCCGATATGTTTGCCTACATTAATGTGATGAGTTCGGGCTGGTTTGCCGATAACAAGGAAATGTATGAAAAGGGAGACAAACGTCTGGCTGAAATTGCTCCAACATTAAATAAGACCGTAAAATATTTGATTTTCACACAGGGTGGCCCTGAAGACATTGCTTACGCCAATGGCAAGGAAATGTTAAAGGTATTTGATAAGAACGGTATAAAGTATGACTTCAGTGAAATGCCGGGCGGACACACCTGGCCTGTGTGGAGAAACGATCTTAAAAATTTTGCACCTAAATTATTTAAGTAAAACAAGGCAAAAAGTACATCATTCGTGGTGTGCTTTTTTATTTTATCAGAATAAACAACGCATAAAATAACCAAATGACAATGAATAATCCCTTGCTTCGATTTTTCAGTTTTGCTATCATTCTTTTAATGAGTTTGAATGTTTTCGCCCAATTCGGGCCGGGAATAAAATCGCCGGTGGTGAATGATGATTCCGGTGTTACTTTTTCCATTAAAGCACCTGATGCAAAGAAAGTTTCTCTGAGCTTTCAGATGGAAAATTACCCTATGAAAAAGGATGCAGAAGGAGTTTGGAGTGTGACTGTCGGGCCGGTGGACCCGGAAGGCTATACCTACGCTTTTACCGTTGATGGACTGAAAGTGCTCGACCCCGCGAATCCTCAAATGCAGATCGGTCAGGCTCCTTCGTGGAGTCTGGTAACCGTTCCCGGAAATCCGCCGCGTTTTTATGAAATGCAGGATGTACCGCACGGGACTATTCACATTCATAAATATTATTCTACAACGCAGGAAGTTAACAGGGAACTGTATGTGTACACACCTCCCGGATACAACGCCAATAAAAAGTATCCGGTGTTAAACCTTCGTCATGGTGGTGGAGACAACGAGACTGCATGGTATGTGGTAGGCGATGCAGCCAATATCCTGGATAATTTACTGGCTGAGGGAAAAATTGTACCGATGATTGTGGTGATGACCAACGGAAATGTCGAAAAGCAAACCGAAGGTGGTG
>DAOPJR010000088.1:0-13764 GCA_035399765.1 Draconibacterium sp.
GAAAAAGTGGCCAGTCAGAAGAAACGGATTGTGGTGGATAAACCGGCGAATAAATAGAAGTAAAGAGATATAAAAAAGTCATCATTTAATAATACTAATGATGACTTTGTAATGTGCTTCTTAAAATGAGGGTTTATTTTATAAGAGGGACTTTTTTATTGATTAGTTAAATATTAATATTCATGTTTACTTCTAAACATTGATCAATCTATTTTTTGAATGCTTATAATTACTTCTCCTGAATCATCATAAGTTGGTATATTAGGAACCATAAACCCTTGAACGGAAACGCTGGCTGAGTAATTGCTTAAATCGATTATTTTGCTGTTACCTATTCCATTTAAGGTTGTCATTAAATTTGGTGCTGGTTGTTTATCTTTAATCTTTTCATGAGTATAAAGGAAAACACCTTCCCAGGGAGTTTGATCTGAACCGAATTTTGCCGTTGTCGACTCTATTGTAAAACTGTATTTAGCTGGCGGTAATTCAATTGCGGAAGCAATTTGACCTAAATCGCCATTCAGCGCATTACTTATCATGTCAACACTTAAATATTGTTCAGTGTTTCTGATATTATCTCTGATTTTAATGTTTACAATACCTGAATCGTCATAGGTGGGAACATTCGGAATCATAAATGCCTGGATGGTCAGTGGCGAACTGTAATTTGATAAATCGATTGTTTTTTTCTGGTTGATACCATTCAGTGATGTCATTAAATTAGGTGCAGGTTGTTTATCCTGAATTCTTTCATGGGTATAAAGAAATACTCCTTCCCAGGGTGTTTGATCTGAACCGAATTTTGCCGATGTAGATTCAATGGTAAAGTCATATACTGAAGGTTGAAGCTCAATTTCTGCAGCAAGCCTGCTTAAATCCCCGTTTAGTGCATTATTAACCATGTTGACTTTTAATTGATAATTCTTTTCAGTTTCTGATGTAGTTGATTCATCTTTATTACATGAACTGAATGATGATAGTTGAACAAGAAATAATGCAAGTAAACTATATTGATTCAATTTATTCATTTCTGATACTACTTTAAACCGTTCATTTTTTAACACATAAAATTTGCGCTGTTGTTTCCCATGACCCTAAATCAATTAGATGATTATCAATGTTATTGTGTGACAAATAGGAATATGTGGTGGGCAATTGGTGGTTGTGATAACTCATAAAATAGTGCCGGGTGTCCGAATAAAAATGTGAGCCATTATTCGTTAGTAAAAGGGTCAGATCGTATTTAGTAATTTCCATATCTAAAATCGATTGAGACGGATTTGTCAATTGTGTTAAATCATTCCAATCTGCAATTCGGTAATCTTGTCCAAATTCTGTTGACACTGCATCTTCAAGATTAATGGTTGTGCTGTACTTTTGTGCTGTAATTCTGTAGTTATCTGCTTCTGATGTAATGAGGTCTTCTGTTTCAGTTTTATTACATCCGATAAATGCAGTGATAATAATAAAGATGGCAATAGTACCTGAAATGTATTTTTTCATCAGAGTTAAAATTTGGTTCTATCCCAAAAATAGGTAATGTAATTCTCCCATTTTGAGTTGCGGTAATGTTTTGATTTTGTAATGAGATTCTTCAATAATGCTTACTAAAAATTGATAAACGAAGAAGAAATAATAAGTAATTGGTTAAAGCTTAATAAGTCAATGAAAAGGGATAATAATAGAAACTCTTGTCCCGGTTAAAGACGGATTTATTTCTGAATTGTCGATTATAGTAATTTTGTAATTCAAATTATGCAGCTTATTAATTTGTTCAACCTGTTCCTCCAAAATCTCCAATCCTTTTTGTGTCCCCGAAGTCTGTTTTAATTCCCTGGATTTATTGATGCCAATTCCATTGTCTTCAATTACAACTTTAAATTTGTTTTGCGAAATATCGTCGAACGAAATTTTAATACCAATTTGCCCGGTATAGTCAACACCAAAAAATGCGTGTTTTACGGCATTTTCAGCAAAGCCCTGGATGAGCATTTTGGGAAACTGAATTTTATCCGGTTCAATATTTTTATCAATAGTAATGGTGTAATCAAAGCGTTCTTTAAACCGCAATTTTTGAAATTCGAGGTAATCCTGAGTAAATTGTAATTCTTCTTTTAATGACCAGAAGACCTTGTCGGAAACCGACAATGAAGAGCGAATTATTCGTGTAAAACGCTGAAAAAGATCGTATGCCATTTCCTTGTCCTGTTTGTAAATATAACTGCCAATGGTGTTTAATACATTAAAAGTAAAATGAGGGTCTAGCTGGTTGCGCAGGTTTTGCAGTTGTAAATTGGCGAGTTGTTGTTCCAACTCTTGTTGTTTGTTAATTCTTTTGTTTTGGAAGTAAAGAATTGATGATACAAACAAAACGGAAACAAAATAAATTATAATCCATATTGGGTATTTAAAATATATGAGAGGATTCTTTGTATACTGATAGATGATTGAATTACTTCTGGTGTTAAGAATTAATTCTCCATATTTTAGCTCCGGATAGTTGTTCGCTGTTATGAAATCTACATCTTTTAAATCTGAGAGTTTTATCGGATTATGCATAAGATTGTTATAAACAATAATTTCATGCTTGAGCATGTTATAGAAAAAGAATTCGAAACTTCCATCATTGTCAAGGTCTATCTCTGCCCTAAAATCAAGTCGGTTTTTAAATTTGAATTTTCTTTTTTGATAAAGTGAGAAATTATTTGTGTCAAGAAAATAGAATTCTTCACCATTCATAACGGTGAAACTGTATAAGTCGTTATTTTTAAAATAAATGTGTTTAATCTTTGATCCTGGTTTCTGATCTACAATAATGCTGTCAATTTCTTCGCCTTTCCAATTCAATTTATATAATTTGCTCTTTTCATTATTGGAAGAGTAAACAAAATATGCAAAGGAATCTTTTTGAAGAATTTGCCCTAAATACCCGGGATATTTTCCGTGTGCAATAGGTTTGGTTTTCAATTGCAGATTTTCATCGAAATTAAAAAGCCACGATGTGGAGTCGTGATATGGAAAAGGAAAATCACTATGGATATTACCATACGCCGCTCCACTCACGATAATAGAAATTGAATCATTATTCGTAAAAATCGTTCCCATCAAATTTCCTGCACCGGTATTAATTGATGAGATTATTGAGCGATTCTTATAGTCAAATCGAAAAATTCGTCGGGGAGAAAGCGCCAGCCCTCCTGAAACACTAAAAAAAAGTTCGGGCGACAGATCGTGATTTGTATCGTAATGTCCTATGAAATAGTAATAGTAATCTCTGTAGTTATTATGCCCTCCAATTTTACTCACAAATAAGTTATCGATATCAATTTTTCTTTTCTCATAATTGAAAACATTTAGAAACAGAGAATCGTTGTTCTGTGTTAGAACAACAATTTCTTTTACTCCATCATTATCAAAATCGACAGAATATGGTATTTTTTTGTCATAACTACTTACAATCTGATTTTTAAAGTTTAGTTGGTCAATCAGGAATCCCCGGTCATCATAATACAGAATTGCTCCCTTATTTGATGTATTTGGTTTTAGCAAAAATTTTTCTTTTTCTCCATCATCGTTAATATCGTCAAACCAAATTATAAAGTCAGAGCTCTCTTTAGCAGTAAAAAGGAAAGGATTGAATTTTAGTGGCAATAAAACAATAATAATAATAGCTGGTAAAATGCCTATAAGTAAGGGATTTAACCAGTTTTTTTGATTAATTCCCGAAAGTTTTATAAAATCAGAGATTGTATTCAAGGTTATTTAGTTTTCCGATTAAACTCGGTAATAAATGTTTTTGAAACCTCCATCTCGAGCTCAGAGCCATTAAAGCACACCAGACAAGTACTTTTGACTTTATTAATTTTATAAATGTATTCTCCGTTTAGGATGCAACTCCGGTTAATCCGGAAGAAAAACTCTTTCGGAAGTTTTTCATACAATCTACCCATGTTGTACGACGACATAAATTCGTCGCCTTTTATCGTTTTTAACCGGGTGTAATTCCCTTCTGCTTCTAACATCAGTAATTCATGAGGGTTAATATAAACAGCTCCTTCACGAACCGGAAGTTTTAGTTTTTGGGGTTTATTAGTGGTAATACTATTTTTTAGGTAACAAAGTTTGTGAAGTAGTATATTAATCTCATTTCTGTCAACTGGCTTCATTAAATAGGAGAACACATTTAGTTTAATGGCATCAGTTATATACTTTTCAAAAGCAGTAACAAATACAACTGCTAATTTCTGATTGTATTCTCTGATGTTTTCCAATAAACCAAGACCATTTAAACCAGGCATTTCAATGTCCAAAAACAAAGCATCCGGGTTGTGTTTGTTTATTGCGCTTTCAATCTTTAAGGGAGAACTTATTTCATCAACAATTTCCACTGTGTTTGTATCCAACAAAATATTTCGGAGCAATACGATGGCTTCTTCCTCGTCGTCGGCAATAATAACTCTTAGCATTTCCATAACAGGGCTTAGGTAAATCGGGTTTAATGGCTAAACTTCAACTGTTTTACCTTAAAAATAGCAACAATGATTTACCGCGAGTGAGTTGATGTTCAAAAACCCCGCTTTTTTATTTAGTTTAGATTCATTTCAGTTAACATCTAAAAATATTGTTAAAGTGTGGTTGGAGAAAAAGTGGCCAATCAAAAGAAACGGATTGTGGTGGATAAACCGGCGAATAAATGATTTGCGAATAACGATTAACGAATGTCGATAGCAGATTTTGTTCGAAATTCCTTCTAAAATCAAAATTCGTTAATCATCAATCATCATTCTTCATGGCTGCTTTCAATCCTTCAGTAGTTGTATAATATTTCACGATCATATTCGGAACTTCCCAGTCAGGCAGTTTGCCGTCTACAAGGTATTGTAGGTATTTTTCAGTAACCTGTCCGAAATGGGCTTCGTGACCTACTTTGTATGAGTCAGGAATATTCAGTGTCCATATTTTATCCGAAAGTTTTTCAAGCGAAATGCCCGGATATTTGCTTTGTAATCCTTGTATTGCATTATAAAGATTTCCGGAAAGTGCCATTACGTCGTCGCCGGTCGATTCAATATACAAACGTGGCTGATATCCTTCTTTTTCTCCCTGCTCGATGATCAGGTTACACATGGTTCCGCGCATAATCGAGTAATGCGTATCACCGGTTCCTTCTGGTGCCTCAAAATTCCAGATTACCGAAACTTTGGCATGCACATCTTTCAGCGTGTAATTAATCTCACCGTTGCTAAAAACTTTGAGTACGTCATCTTCCAGATCTTTTTGCAAATAATCGGGGTAGGTATCTAATCCTGTAACTTTATGAAACATTTCAAGGGTAAGATCGGTTGTCCAGTGCTTAGCTGTTTGAACATTTACATCTTCTTTTTTCAGAATGACTTCGGGAAATGCTTCCCACTGGATCAGGTCGACCAGGTGAGTGGTCACATCTACAATTCCTTCACCTTGCTGTCTGGTGTCGAAAAACCAGGCCGGGCGTGTCAGTGGACTTCCGGATACGTATTTAAAAAAGTGATGTACGCTTTCTTTTGTTATTGCGGGATCATCAGCAGTTCCCTTTTGCAGTTTCCCAAAAACCTCAGGTAACATCGAAAGTTCGCGCTGTAAAACGGTGGTAATTTCATAACGCTCGGTCATAATATCGTATAACAAAACACCTTTTTCATTGGCAACCTGAAACGCTTTTTCAAGCTTTGGGAATTCTTCAGGATTTATTATCATAGGTTTGTCGGCCAGCACATTGATTCCGGCTTCCATCGATCTTAATATATAATCTGTTTTCTTCGAATTATTTCCGGCTATAACCATCACATTCCCGGGTTTCTCCGAAAGCATCTTTTCCAGAAAATCAGGGCCTGTGTATACATTCTCATCCCACGAGGTTGGGTTGTCAGCCCGACTGTTGTATGCATTAATTCTATCCAAATGCATTTGTACATCTGGTCCCTCAGGCGCATAAACAAAAACGGTTGGATCAACTTGTTTATACATGTTTTTTTGAACCAGTGCAGCATGAAAATGCCCCGGATCGAGTGTTATCAGTTTTACTTCGCCATCTGCCCCGCTGAAGCTGTTTTGAGTAATATTTTTGTCTTTTGAAGTGTTTTCACAGGAGACCGTAAACAGAATCGCCAACATAAACAAAGCTACTTTTAAAGAATTCATTCCGGTTGATTTAGATTTAAACATACCCAAATGTACATTTTATTACCGAAAAAGAAGTTTGAATGGGAATCGGTCAACTAACAAATTGTCACAATATACAAAACGTATGTTTTACAGTAAGCTTGAAAAAGTTTCGAATGGAAAAATTATTTTTGCAATGAAGCGATCTGTTTACCAATAACCAATCAAAATGAAACAACATCAACTGGTCTTTTTAGCAGTTCTATTTCTAAGTTTATATAGTTGCCAAAATAAAAATAAGGAAAAGGAATCAATCCGACTTTGGTACGAATCTCCGGCGCTGGCTAGTGTCCCGGATGAATTATTTACAACCGAAGATGATATCGAATGGTTAAAAGCATTGCCTCTGGGAAACGGCTCGTTAGGAGCCATGGTTTTTGGAGATGTGAATCAGGAAAGAATCCAGTTGAGTGAAGAAAGTATGTGGTCGGGGAGTGAGGATGACAACGATAACCCGGAAGCGAAAAAATGGCTACCCAAAATTCGTAAGCTGCTGTTTGAAGGGAAATACAAAGAAGCCAATGAGTTAACAAATAGTACGCAGATATGCAAAGGTGTGGGAACTGGTTTTGGAAGTGGTTCAAAAGTTCCTTTTGGTTGTTTTCAGACTCTGGGCGACCTGCGGATCGATTTTGGCAAAACAGCAGAATATACAAATTATACCCGCGAACTTGATTTGGATGAGGCAGTGGTTCGTGTAAAGTACACACAGGATGGTGTAAACTTTTCGCGGGAATATTTTACCAGTTATCCCGACCAGGTTTTAGTGGCCCGTTTTACTGCCGACAAGCCTGGGCAGTTTTCTTTTTCAGCATCGATGGACAGACCCGAATATTTTCAGACGCATTCGGATGGAGAACAGCTCGTTATGTCGGGTTCGCTGATTGATGGGAAAGGTGGGAAGAATCTCGGGTACATGGCACGCCTCAACGCAGTAAATAAAGGTGGAGAAGTAGCTTACTCTGGCGACCATCTGGTCGTAAGAAATGCCGATGAGGTGGTGTTGTATTTAACTGCTTCAACCAGTTATAAGTTGGATTATCCTGACTATTCAGGGCGAGATTATACAAATCTTACAAATGAGAACCTTAAAAGAGCAGTGGCAAAAACGTACAAAAATCTTCTGGATGATCATTTAAAAGATTATCAAAAGTATTTTAGTCGTGTTGATCTTGACTTAACTCCTGAAGTTGTCGAAGATATTCCAACGAATGTTCGTATCAGTCAATTTAAAGAAACCGGGAATGATCCACGCCTGGTTGAATTGATGTTTCAGTATGGCAGATATTTGTTGATTTCATCATCTCGCCCGGGAAATTTACCTGCTAATTTGCAAGGAATCTGGGCGAATAAGATTCAAACGCCGTGGAACGGAGATTACCACACCGACGTGAATGTTCAGATGAACTACTGGCCGGCTGAAGTCACCAACCTTTCTGAAATGCATCTTCCTTTGTTCGATCTGATCAGCTTGTTAGTAAAACCCGGAGAAAAAACAGCTAAGGTACAATACGGAGATAGTGGCTGGGTGGTTCATCCAATCACGAATGTCTGGGGCTACACATCTCCCGGAGAAGCTGCAAGTTGGGGAATGCACACCGGTGCCGGCGCCTGGATTTGTACACACATTGCTGAACACTATCGTTACACCGGAGATAAGGATTTTCTTCAACGAATGTATCCGGTTTTAAAAGGGTCGGTGGAATTTTACCTCGACTGGCTGGTTGCGGATCCTGAAACTGGTAAACTGGTATCAGGACCCGCGGTTTCACCTGAAAATACGTTTATCGCTCCCGATGGCAGTCGTTGTCAGATCAGCATGGGGCCGGCGCACGATCAGGAAGTGATTTGGCAACTTTTTACCGATTTTATTTATTCATCAGAAGAACTTGGTATTAATGATGATTTTCTGAAAAAAGTTGTAGATGCACTCAAAAATCTGGCTGGGCCACAGGTCGGGTCCGATGGGCGGCTGATGGAGTGGGCTCATGAATTTGAAGAAGTGGAACCCGGACACCGCCATATTTCTCATTTGTTTGCGGTTCATCCCGGCGATCAGATCAATTTGTATGATACTCCCGAATGGGCACAAGCTGCAAAAAAATCACTTGATTTCCGCATTGCACATGGTGGAGGTCACACTGGTTGGAGTGCTGCCTGGCTAATCAGTCAGTACGCACGTTTGGCTGAAGCCGAAAAAGCAGAAGAGAGTTTGAATACGGTTCTGAAAAAAAGTGTTTCGTATAATTTGTTTGGGCAGCACCCACCATTTCAGATGGATGCCAATTTTGGTACAACCGCCGGAATCGCTGAAATGTTGCTGCAAAGCCATGCTGGAATTATCAACCTTTTACCTGCACTTCCATCCAACTGGCAAAACGGGAAAGTGAAAGGACTAAGGGCTCGTGGTGGTTACACGGTGGATATTATGTGGGAGAATGGTCGGTTAGTTCACGCAAATCTGGTTCCTGATCACGATGGTCCCGTTAAAATTCAATATAAAGGGATGACAAAAGAGCTCGCGTTAAAAGGGGGTGAAAATTTTGAAATTACATTTCCTTAGAAAGCAAATCCGGGAAAATAGCAGAATTCGACCTTGATTCTTTAAATTTGTAAAAACCTCATTTATAAGAACCAAGTGATATGAAATATTTCATCCCTTTTATTTTCATTTTTGCATTTTTATCTAGTTCAGCACAGGAAGTGGAGTTTTTTCCCGATGACTGGCAAAACCCGGCTGTATTTGAAAAGGGACAAAACCCGTCACATGCTTTTCATATTCCATACAGTTCGCGCGAGCGGGCGATTCAGAATTTACCAAATAGATGCGAGAATTACCAGTTGCTGAACGGTATGTGGAAGTTTAAGTGGGTGGAAACACCGGCGCAAGTTCCACAGGATTTCTGGCTGCCCGACTTCGATGTGGAGGAGTGGGATGAAATAGCTGTACCGTCCGATTGGCAAATGGAAGGATACGGACATCCAAAGTTCAGAAATGTTGCATTGTCATTTGAAAGTGATCCTCCCGGAATTCCTGCCTACTATAATCCGACCGGTTGTTACAAACGCAAATTCGAACTGCCGGAGAGTTGGAAAGATAAAGAAGTGATGCTTCGTTTCGAAGGTATTAAATCGGCTTCGTATGTTTGGGTGAACGGCAAACGGGTTGGGTACAATCAGGGTGGTTTTGAGCCTGCTGAATACAATATCACACCCTTTCTGAAGAAAGGCGAAAACGACCTTTCGGTGGAAGTACTTCGTTTTTGCGATGGTTCTTATCTGGAAAACCAGGATATGTGGCGGCTTTCCGGGATTTTCCGCGACGTAAAACTGTATGCCCAGCCCAAAACGTATATTCATGATCATTACGTCGTTACCGATCTCGATAAGGATTACAAAGATGCTACCTTGAAACTGGAACTTGATCTGGTTAATACACTACCCGAAGCAATGAAAGTTTATTTTGAAATGGATGTGCTGGACGGGAAAGAACAATCAATCCTTGCAGCGGGTGTTCAAATTGATTCAGTTATTATTGATTCTGCAGGAACACAAAAAGTAAAGCTTTCAACTCTTGTCGTTGATCCACCTCTTTGGTCGGCTGAATTTCCAAATTTGTTTAGTTTGATTGTGGTTTTAAAGGATGAAAAGGGAAATACGCTGGAAGCTTTTAACCAGAAAATCGGGTTCAGGGAAGTAGAATACAACAACGATATTCTGACAGTGAATGGAATTCCGATAAAACTGAACGGAGTGAACAGTCACATGCACGACCCGAAACACGGGCAGGCGGTGCCGATCGAAACGCTTCAAAAAGATCTTTTTCTGATGAAGCAAAACAACATTAACTGTGTTCGCACCAGTCATTATCCGCCAACGCCCGAATACATTGAGATGGCTGATGAACTGGGCATTTATATTTTCGATGAGGTGGGTGATGAAGCACACGATAACATTCAACTTTCGGAAGACCCTGCATGGACGGAAATGTACCGCGACCGTTCGCGAAAACTGGTTTACCGTGATCGCAACCATCCTTCGGTGATTGTCTGGAGTGCCGGAAACGAGTCGGGCAGTGGCGAAAATATTCACGAAGTAATAAAAACCGGAAAAGCGATCGACCCGAGTCGGCCGGCATGGATGTATGGTGGAAATACCTTTTACATTCCTTTTGAAGATATTGTGGGGCCGCGTTACTGGGTTCCGATTGATTACAAGAACCTGGCAGAAGGAAAAATTCTGCCAGAGAATGATCACCGTGCCTCGTTTATGGATGAATACCTGGCTGCTACCGGGAATGGAATGGGCGGTATGGATGAATACTGGGAATACATTTGGAAATACCCGCGATTGACAGGTGGGGCGATCTGGGACTGGATGAGTCCGGGAATTGAAACGCCACGCTGGATTTTACCTGACATGTCGGAAACCAAAAACGATGGGCAGATCATGGGACGGCCCGTTTTTCAACAGGGAGTTTATGGCTGGGGACTTGAATTTTCAGGGCACGACGATTGGGTGGAGTTTTACCGCGACCCAAGCCTCGATATTACCGGAAATCAACTTGCCATTTCGTTTTGGGTGAAGCCGTCTGAAATTCCTCAGTCCAATGTTTTTCTAAGTAAAGGAAAATACCAGTACGGAATTCAGATGGAAGATCCTCAAACGCTGGAATTTTATATTTATAGCGGTAAACGCATTTCAGCAAAAGCAAAAGTTGGGGAAGACTTTTACGGTAACTGGCATCACATCGCCGGTATTTATGATGGGCGTTCCGTTCGACTTTATATTGATCAAAAACAAGTGGCGAGTATTCCTTTTAATGGAAATATCAGCTCAACTCCTTTTCCGCTTTGCATTGGCCGCGAGGCAGAAACACAAGACCAGGGTGAGCATTCAGGCCGGCTTTCAAAAATGGTGATCGATGAAGTAAAGATCTTTTCAAAAGCTATTCCTGTAAATCAGTTGAATGATGCCAGGGATGGAGCTGTTTTGCGTTTGAATTTTGAGGAGGATACAAAGGATGGCTGGTTTTATGCCGTTGGTTTGGGAGGAAGAACCTACGGTGTGGTCTGGCCCGACCGGACTCCGCAACCTGAAGTTTACCAAATGAAAAAATCGGGGCAGCCTGTAAAGATTGATGTAATTGATGTTGAAAACGGAAGGTTTCGGGTGATTAACCGACACCAATTCCGAAACCTGAACACCTTGCAGGGAAGTTGGGAACTAAGCATTGATGGAGTGGTTTCTCAGCGAGGTTTTTTTGATGCAGACATTGTAGCTGGCGATACTTCGGAAATAAAAATCAACTACCGCAAACCCCGCATCGATTCGCGTGAGGAATGTTTACTAACGATTTCTTTTCTCACAAAAGAGGATTATGAATGGGCTGCTGCCGGACATGAGATTGCCTGGGAGCAATTTAAAGTACCTACCGATTTATTTTTTGTGGAAGAAAAAAACGGAGATGAAACGGTTTCATATTCTGAAAACGAAAATCAATTGATCGTTTCAGGGAAAAACTTCCGGTACATATTCGATAAAAATACGGGAGAGTTTGCTTCACTTCAATTTAACGGAACTGAATACCTCGAGGGTGGTCCGGTGTTCAACGTTTGGCGGGCACCCACTGCCAACGACATCGATCCGTGGGGAAGTTACATGTTTAGTCAATCGAACCGAACTCCCGGTTACGGTCGCAGTATCGACAACCAGTTGCGTACGCTTGGAATGCGCGACCTGGTAACTGAGATGGATGACATCGAAGTCTGGGTTAAAGATGAAAAAGGATGGCATCTTTATAAGATGGAGCAAAGAGAGATGCCATCCCTTGATTACAATCAGGTAATGGTAAAAATGAAGGTTTTCTCCAATTCATCTTTAGCTCCTGAACGCAGGTTAAGCAACTTCTTTGGTTTGTTTTCAGCATTCGAGCGAAACGAAATCTGGACTTTCTCAGCAAATGGGAAAATTGAGCTCGAACAGGAGATTATTCCAAATGGACCCATGCCGGATATGTTACAAAAAGTTGGTTTACAGTTTGAGCTTCCAAAAGCTTTTAATCAAATTGAATATTACGGACGGGGACCTTTCGAGAATTACCCTGACCGTAAAACAGGGGCAAAAGTAGCACAGTATCATTCAACGGCCGATTCGATGTATGTTCCTTACCTGATTCCGCAGGAATATGGCAACCGTTGTGATGTGCGTTGGCTGAAAGTACAAAACGAAGAGGGTAGAGGTTTGCTGATTAAAGGCGATGACTTACTGAATTTCAGTATGCATAAATATACAACCGACAACATTTCACGGGCAATCTATACTTACCAGTTAAAAGAAGCACCGAATACAATCTTGAACGTGGATTACGAAGTTTCGGGAGTGGGAGGGACAGCGATCAGACAACTACAGAAATACCGGGTAAAAGCACATGTGGGGAAATATAAATTAACGATTACTCCATTTTAGACTTTCTCTGAGTAATGACGGTGCAAAAATTCAAAAAATGAATTGATCCGGTCCACCTTGGTGTCTTCATTTTTGGTACCTTCAATGTAAGCTACCCAGAATTTTTTGGCAGAAATATTCAGCTTTTCGAAATACTTTGCCATCTGTTCATCGTTGTCGAGCAACCACTGCAAATAATCAGGCACATCTACTTTTTGTGGGCGTGTATCTTGTTCCAGTTCAATTTGAACAGTGTCACCTTCGTGTTTTCCAATCGCATCACGAATATCTTTTTTCAAATGAAGCCAGTGTCCATCTTTTCCATTCGGGAGAAGGTTCATCGAGTAAGTTTTCCCTTCCACCGTAACTTTGCACCAAACATGTTTTTTAGTTCCGAATTCTTTCCGACTGTCAAAAGGGAATTCAGCATAAACACCTTTCATCGGTCCACTGATCAGGATGGTAGAATAAGAGAATTTCTTAGGCATCCTGAATAAATTTAAGGTTGCGTTTTAGTCCGTCAAAACCGGTTCTTTTGACGGCAGAACTTTTAAAAAGCTCATTGAATAGCGGGCGATCCATGTTTTTCCATTCTTCAGCGTTTAGTTGAAGTAGCTTGGGATGAGGTGCAAAATTTGGTTCAGTATGAGGTTCCGATTTCAGGTTCCAGGGACACACGTCCTGACAAATATCACACCCAAAAACCCGGTTTTCAAATTTTTCTTTCAACGACTCATCCAGCTCACCCTTTAATTCAATGGTTTGGTAGGAAATGCACAAGCGGGCATCTACTACCCGATCGGCAACAATGGCTTTGGTCGGACAAGCGTCAATGCATTTGGTGCAACGACCGCAGTGGTCGGTTACCGGTTTCGGGGTGTCGTATGGAAGTTCAATATCAATGATCAATTCTCCGATAAAGAAGAAGCTGCCGTGATGAAGCGAGATCAGGTTGCTGTTTTTACCTATCCAGCCAAGTCCTGCTTTTCGTGCCCAGGCGCGTTCTAAAACAGGAGCTGAATCCACAAACGGACGCCCCGAACAAGGTGCTATTTCTTCGTTGATAAAACGAAGTAGTTCTTTTAGTTTGTCTTTTAATACAAAATGATAATCGGT
>DAOPJR010000089.1:0-13674 GCA_035399765.1 Draconibacterium sp.
GCAATAGCTTCCATGGCGCTGGCACCGATTTTACCGATACCCATACCTGCACCAATTGCTGCTAAACCTGCACCCAAAGCAGCACCCATTTTACCGACTGTTGCGCCGGCGGCCGCTTGAAGCAATACGGTTAAAATTGCTGATAACATAGCATTTAATTTAAATAATTATTAATGGTGTTCTGAAGTCGCCATTCCGAAATAGAGTGCCGACAACAGAGTAAAAACATACGCTTGAATAAATGATACCAAAACGTCAAGTAACAAAATAAATACGGAAAACAGTATTGAAATCGGGCTGGCGGCCAGGCCAACTCCGGCTCCGAATAATCCTGCAAATATGAAAATGAGGCTTACAAATACCGTCACAATCATGTGTCCCGCCAACATGTTGGCAAAAAGTCGGACCATTAAAACAAATGGCTTTGTTAACATACCCGAAAACTCAACAACCTGCATTAACGGAAAAAGCGGGAATTTCAACCAAACAGGTACATCGGGCCAGTAAATTTCCTTCCAGTAATGTTTGTTTCCATTGATGGTTGTGATAAAAAAGGTGAACAATGCCAACACCATCGTTACACTGATATTTCCTGTAACGTTTGCTCCAAAAGGCACGATCGGAATCAGGCCCATGAAGTTATTTATCAGGATAAAAAAGAATATCGTGAGCAGGAATGGCATGAACTTTTCGTATTTGTGTTCGCCAATGGCAGGTTTTGCTACTTCATCGCGAATAAAAAGGATAATCGGTTCGAATAAATTTTGTACACCTGTTGGTGCTTTTCCCTTATTTCGCTTGGCTGCACTTGCAACCGAAAATACCAGCCACAATAAAATAATGACAGAAACCAGCGCACCGGCAACAGCTTTTGTCAACGAAAGATCAATTGGTTTGCCCAGTTCGTGACCCTGTGCGTCCAACTCAACTACTTTACCTTTAAATTCTTCGCTTTCTGAAATGCGAAATCCTTTGTAGGCATCGTGCCCGTGATGAAATTTTGAGGACATAAAAACATGAAATGCCTGTCCTTCGTGTAATTCGGGATGTTTGCTGTAAACGATAATCGGAAGCGGAATACTTATGTGGGTTTCACCCCAGGAAGTAATATGCCAGTCGTAAGCATCCGAAACGTGTTCAATTACAAACTCACCGGCATTAAATTCTTCTGATTCGTGTGACTCAGAACCGTGGCTTTCAACAGCCTCTGCCTGCTCTTCTTCATGCCCGTGTTGTGCATACAACGGGCCATAACTTAATAGAGATAGTATAAGAACTATAAAGATTTTAGTAAGCTTAAGCATGGTTTACACAGTTATCATCTGTAATTTATTGGTCTGGTCACAAATAATAACGAATTAAATGGGTCTTATCGGTTCGTTAAATTCTTTGTGATTTTCAACCCTTGACAAAATTAAAAGATTTTTTATACCGCGTATGTAAAATCAAGAATTTCGACTCAATATTAAGAATGTTTTACAACGGGTTTTAATAAGAAAAACGGATTTATTTTTTTGTGATTTTGACAATTTGACAATTTTAAAAACAAGAAATAACATCATAAAAATGAAACATTTGCTCTTCGGATGCAAATCAATGTCACGTTTTTATAAGCATAAAAATATTTGTAACTGATGCTAAAATTTTGGGGCAATCCCGGTATATGGCTAAACGATTCTTTTAATCCTCTTAGTTATATCAGGTCAGAATTGAATTACTTGTTGTGTGAAAAAGGCTGGCTCGTATTCAAAAACCTGCTAAAAAGCGCAATTCGTTTCTACTATAAAAATCAGGAAGATACTAGACTTCGAAATAACCTTGTTTAATGGCGAATACAACAAGATTTGCCGTATTCTTGGAATGTGTTTTCAGAAGCAGATTTTCGCGGTGTTTGTCAACTGTTCGTTTGCTGATCGAAAGAATTTCTGCTATTTCCGGATTGGAACGACCCTGGCAAATCTGGTACAAAACCTCAATTTCTCTTTCGGTTAAATCATCGCTTACAGGCGTTTGCTTTTTTCGATACATCCGGGTAACAATAGAATGCAGAATTTCAGTTGAAAAGTAGTTTTTTCCTTCACATACATCGATGATTGCTTTTTTTACTTCCGAAAAATTTGAGTTTTTCAACAGGAACCCGCTGGCACCTTCGTCTATCATCGTCGAGCAATAACTATCATCGGAATACATTGATAAAACAATGATCTTGATTTCAGGATTTAGTTTCAGGGCTTTTCGGGCGGCCTCAATCCCGTTCATTTTGGGCATTTCAATATCGAGTAAAACCAAGTCGGCAGGTTTGGTTTTTAATCCTTCGATGAATTGCACGCCATTTTCTGCCTCGTAAACTTCGTTTACAAAATCGAGGTTTGAAAGAAGAAATTTTAATCCTTCCCTGAAAAGAGAATGATCGTCGACCAGGTAAACATTTATTTTTTTCATTTCATCGGAATTTGAATGAGCGCTTTCATTCCATCTCCTGGTTTAGAGTCGATAAAATAATATCCTTTTAACGACTTGATCCGCGATTGAATGTTTTCCAATCCCATGCCTTTTGTTTGCATAGCCTGACCGTTTTCGTCCAGCACGAATCCCTTTCCGTTATCAGAATAATCCACGCGCAAATAGTCATTCGCCTCTTCAATGGTTACACTTATTTTACTGGGGGTTCCATGTTTTACACTATTATTCATAAGTTCCGAAATAATCCGGAATAAGCTTATTTCCAAATCGTACTCATAACGCTTTTCTCCGATATTCCCATTTAGTTCAAACCGAATATCCGAATTGCATGTAAGTTGACTGGCAAGTGTATCCAATGCATTTAATAATCCATAGTTTTTAAGAAGATGCGGACTTAAATGGTTCGAAATTTCTTTTAAGGCAATTACCGCTTCATCTGTCGCTTTGCAGGTACGTGCAATGATTTCCTGGTTGGTACCTTCTATTTTGGTTATATCGATAGCACTAACTGTCATTTTTATAGAAGATAAAACCGGTCCCAGACCGTCGTGCAGATCACGTGCAATGGATTGCCTTGTTTTTTCTTCCGCTCGGATAATTGCTCTTAGTAAACGTATTTCGCTACCTTCCCTTATTTTTTCAAGTTGATCCTGTAAATTGAAAATTCGTCGGATAAAGATTACGCCGGTGAGCATCAGGATCGAAATTAGTATGCCAATCCAACTGTTCACCTCTTCTTTTGAAATCAGTTTTGTTTCCCAGAAAAGGCTTGAGAATTCGAATAAACGCCGGAGGGCCATTAACACAAAACCTGCTGAAATAAGTATCCACGATATATTGTAACGTGTTCTTCGAATCAGACTAACTGCTGTGATTGCTGCTCCCAGCTGTATTAACATGGAAAGCAACAGTGCTCCCTGAAGTAACATTTGGTTTTTTGGTAAAGGTAGTGCTTTTCGCGATTTTGTTTAAGAAGTATATTGAAAGGAAAATTGATAAAAGTTTTTCACTATTTCTTTAAGTTTCTTGAAATGCGGCTCATCTCTGAAACTTCAATAAAAGAAAAAACCAGGTAAAGAAGGAATAATGTAATGACAAAAACAAAAGCATTTTCTTTATCATTGGCAATGTAAACTACTGCAAAAACTGAATACAGGATTAGCTTTAAAAAAGTAATCAGCATATTGCTGCGAGTAAATTTTCCAAGATCCTTTTTCGCCAGTTTCAATTGATACGCATGAACCGCCAAGGTTACAACAAAAAAGAAAGCCAAGAGGTATGGAAAGACAGGTAAATAATATTGCTGTAAAAACACGAAAAACACCAGCCAACCAATCAACGCGATGGCAAGAGTTAAGAGGATTAGTTTTGTGATAAAGCTTTTCATTTTTATTCGCTTCAAGCTGCAAGCTTCTTTAAATTAAATTTACGGAAGTGAATACCATCTATTCCCAAATGATACTTCATTTCTTTTTCAACAAACTACGGGTTCCGTAAATGATGGCAACCACAACTGACAAAATCATCAACCCAAGCGTAAAAGCTTTGAAAGTGTTCTGCATCCACTGATCAATCTTGTATCCCAGAAACGTAAACCCACCAATAATGGCCATCATTTCGAAACCGAGACCCGAGTAGCGGATAAAATTATCCAGTTTCTTTTTGGGTTTATTTGGCAGTTTCTGGTTCATCCATCGTTTTGGCTACTCCCATACTACAAGTTCCGGTGAAAATAGCTCCGGGTTCAACGGCCAGTTTCCCTGCCAGAATATCACCTTCAATTTTGGCTGAAGTTTTCATGTTCAGCAGTTCCTTGGCAGTTACTTTTCCTTTAATAAACCCTGCGACTTCAATATTGGCAGCTTGCACCTGTCCGTCGATTTTTCCATTGGTACCAACTACCAGTTTCCCTTTTGTCGCAAGGTTTCCAATCATTTCTCCATCGATCCGGATGTCACCGTTTGAAATGATGTCACCTTTAATTTTTGTTCCTTCTCCAAGAATGTTAATTTGTTGTGATGCCTCATCTCCATATGAGCGCGCCATTTGTTTTGCCATGTTGTATTATTTGAAAAATTCCGCTTACCTGATTCAGGCGCTTGAAGATACAAAAAATCCATCCTGTAGCAAATAAACTCTTACATACACTTAAATTTTCTTTAAATGGCAAGGATATGAAAAAAATAATGCCAACAGGAATTCTCAGATTATTGAGGATCGTAAGCCCATTTCAGGTAAGTACTTCCCCAGGTAAAGCCGGCACCAAATGCAGCAAGGATAATATTATCGCCTTTTTTCATTTGTTTTTCGTAATCGAATAAACAAAGTGGAATCGTAGCTGCAGTGGTATTTCCGTAGTTTTGAATGTTGACCATCACTTGTTTTTTGCTGATCTCCATCCGGCGGGCCGTGGCTTCAATGATGCGCATGTTTGCCTGGTGGGGAACCAGCCATGCAATATCTTCTGAAGTAAGATTGTTTCGTTCCATAATCTCGGCAGCCACATCTGCCATGCTGGATACAGCGGCTTTAAATACTGCCTGACCTTCCTGGTAAAGGAAATGTTCTTTATTCTGAACTGTTTCAAGGGTGGCCGGTTTCATTGATCCGCCGGCTTTAATATGTAAATGGTGTCTTCCCAAACCATCTACCCGGTTAATATAATCTATCACACCCAAGTCTTCTGTAGTAGGCTCCACCAGTACAGCAGCTGCGCCGTCGCCAAAAAGCACACAGGTATTTCGGTCGGTGTAATCTATAATTGACGACATTTTTTCAGCAGCCACAATTACTACTTTTTTGTAGCGACCCGATTCAATAAACTGCGTGGCAGTAGAAAGAGCAAAAATAAAACCAGAGCAAGCTGCATTAATATCGAAACTCCAGGCATTGTGGATGTTACATTTGTGCGCAATAATGTTTGCCGTGGCAGGTAAAATCATATCAGGTGTAATGGTTGCACAGATGAGCATGTCCACCTCTTCCGGTTTCGTTCCGGTTTTCTTAAGCAGGTCTTTCACTGCCCGTGTTCCCAAATCGCTGGTAGCTTTTCCTTCTTCTTTCAGGATACGTCTTTCCTTGATGCCAATGCGCTGCATGATCCACTCATCGGAAGTATCCACCATTTTACTTAATTCATCGTTGGTCAATTGGTATTCGGGAAGGTATGCGCCAATGCCTTTAATTGCGGCTCTAACTTTTGCCATGTTGCAAACGGTATCAAATTCTTGTTTTTCTGTTTCGTTGGTTAAAAAAACCGGGCTTGAAGATAGAGGCATTCTGAAATTCAGACAAAGAAATCGGAGTCTATATGATAAAGTGTGCAGTATTTTTCAGGTTGGCGGGCGAACAATTCATAGGAATGTTCGAAAAGTCTGCTTTTAGCCGTTCAGAAGGAAGAAAAAAAAATTCCATCCCCGAAAACGGGAATGGAACTTTCCGATAACAATAGCCAGTTTTGGCTTATGTTCAACTAAACTGCAATTTCTTTAATAATTACTTGTTTCCCTCTGTAGTAACCACATTCAGGACAAACCGTGTGGTATTTTACAGTTGTTCCACAGTTTGAACAAGTAGCCAGAGTTGGAGCCACAGCTTTGTAGTGTGTGCGTCTCTTGTCTCTTTTCGCTTTCGACGTTTTATGTTTTGGATGTGCCATTTTTATATGTTTTTAATTGTTATTTTTTAATTTTTTTAATGCTGCCCACCGCGGATCAATTTCTTCATCTTCATTTTTTACCTCCTTTTCGGTGTGCATGTAACTATTGAGTTTGGCTGTCATTTCCGGGTTGCAACTGTTATCACCGGCTTTATTCGGGTGAACATGTTTTAGCGGAATACTCAGCACGGCATATTCGTAAATCAATTGTGCCAAACTGAGGACATGTTCTTCGGGCAAAACCCAAATCACATTGTCGCCTTCATCAAACTCGTTTTCTTCTCCAAACTTAACAAACAAGTCGGTTTCAAGTTTGATGTCCTGTTTGTATGGTTCCAGACAACGATCGCAGATTAGTTCTACCCAACCTTTAAATTTAAATTTCAGTTTTAAAAATGCACTTCGCTTTTCAAGCTGAACTTTAATCTGAACCTCACCAACATCAACCAGACTTTCATCAAAGTGTTCAAAGAACTTGTTGTCAATCTCAAATTCGTAATCGTGAAGGCCTTCCTTAAGACCTTTGAATTCAATGTCGTATTTGCTTTTCCAGCTCACGATTCCAAAAAAGTGGATGCAAAAGTATAAATTTTTTATTAACACATGAAACCAGGGACTATTTTTTTAATTCAAGGCTTAAAATATTGAGGTTGAAATTATTTATTCAAAACAATTCTGAAAGTAGTTCCTTTTCCCATTTCCGACCATTTAATAAAGATTTTACCACTGTGGTAAATCTCTACTATTCTTTTGGCTAAAGAAAGTCCCAGTCCCCATCCACGTTTTTTAGTGGAAAATCCGGGTTGGAAAATAGTTTTCTGATTTGATTTAGAAACGCCACAACCTGTATCTGTAATATCAATTATTACTTCCTTATCTTTTTCTTTGAGATCAACAGTGATTGTGCCTTCATTTGCCATAGCATCAATAGCATTTTTACACAAGTTTTCGATTACCCAGGAAAAGAGAGCAGCATTTAAGGGTACTTCTATAATTAAGCTGCTGTCGTAGTTTAGTTCAAATTTTACTTTGCTGGACGAACGCGTTTTCAGGTAACTGATAGCGGAGTTAACTACTTCAACAATGTTTAACTGCAGTAGTTCCGGTTTTGATCCAATTTTTGAAAATCGTTCTGTAATTCTTTCCAGTCGGGCCGTGTCTCTTTCCAGCTCTTGAATTAAGTTTTCATCAACATCTTTTAATTTCAATAGCTCAATCCATGCCATTAAAGAAGATATTGGTGTTCCTAACTGATGTGCAGTTTCTTTCGACATTCCTACCCAAACCTGGTTCTGTTCGGCACGATTGGTAGCCAGGAAGGCAAAATAAGCTACTACAATAAAAATGATAATTACGATAAGCTGAATAATTGGGTACAAACGTAAGTTGCGAAGAATACTCGATTCTCGATGATAAAGAAGAAGTACTTGATTTTCATCCAGTTTTATCTCGATCGGATCAGCGTAATCTTTCATTTTTCGCAGCTCGCGTGTTAAAACTTCATCCTTCTTTTCTTCCCGGTAATGAACATTAACGTCCATGTTAAAACTTCCGTCAGGATTAACAATTATAATTGGAATGGTAGAATTATTCTCAGTTACCATAAGTAGAAAATTAAGATAACGAGTCTCCAGCCTGGTCATTTCGGGGGATGAAGAAGAGATGGAATTATCAATAAGTCCTTTTGTAGCCTCGGCCCACAATTCAACTTTGTTACGTTCTTCATTCGCCATTTTCCCGGTCAGCCAGTTGGTGTATAACAATGACGCTACACCAATTAATACAGCTACCATTAGTAACAGTATTTTACCGCGCCGTCTTTTCAGATAGATGTCCAATACAGGTGAGTTTTAATTTCACTGAAGGAAACGATCTAAAGATAAAAATATTATAGGAAATATTTTTTTAATGGGTTTGTGATTCCTGATAATTGGAATTGAGTCTGAAATATTATTTTGCAACAAGTTCAAGAGCCGCTGCGGTAATTCCTTTTGCATCGATTCCGCATTCGGCGTACAATTCTTCGGGGGTGCCGTGTTCAACAAATTGGTCAGGCAATCCAAGCAATCTTATTTTGGGAGTAAATCCTTTCTCCACCATAAATTCAATAACTGCACTTCCAAACCCACCTTTAATTGTTCCATCTTCAACAGTAATGATTTTATTGTATTTGGTGAAAACTTCGGTCAACATTTTTTCATCAATGGGTTTCACAAAACGCATATCGTAGTGGGCGGCCGAGATTCCTTTGTTTGAAAGACTCTGAACAGCCCGTTTAGCATAAATCCCCGATTTTCCGATGCTTAAAATTGCAAGGTCTGAACCTTCTTCAATTTGTCTTCCTTTTCCGATTTCTATTTTTTCAAAAGGTAATTTCCAATTTGGTTTTACGCCACAACCTCTTGGATACCGGATAGAAATAGGGAATGAATTTTCATCCAGTTGTGCCGTATACATCATGTTACGGAGCTCAATTTCATCCATAGGTGCAGCAACTACTATGTTTGGAATAGCACGCATGTATGCAATGTCAAAAGCTCCGTGGTGTGTTGGGCCGTCTTCACCCACCAGTCCGCCACGATCGAGGCAAAAGATTACGTGCAGGTTTTGTAGTGCCACGTCGTGAATTACCTGGTCGTAGGCACGCTGCATAAAGGTTGAATAAATATTGCAGAAAGGAATCATCCCCTGAGTGGCAAGTCCTGCTGAAAAAGTAACGGCATGTTGTTCTGCAATTCCAACATCAAAAGCCCTGTCAGGCATTTTGTCGATTAATTTATTCATTGAGCACCCGGTTGGCATAGCCGGAGTAATGCCTACAATTTTCGGATTTTGTTCAGCCAGTTCTACCAAGGTCTCTCCAAATACATTCTGGAATTTTGGAGCTTTTTCTATGGCGCAATCACAGGAATAAATTTCTCCTGTTTCTTTATCAAATATTCCGGGTGCATGATACTTGGTCTGATTTTTTTCTGCGAGTTCAAAGCCCTTTCCCTTTTGAGTTATCAGGTGAAGTAATTTTGGACCGGGCAGTTCTTTCAGATCTTCCAGTATTTTAATCAGATATTCCACGTCATGTCCGTCAACAGGTCCAAAATACCTGAAATTGAAAGCTTCAAAAAGATTATTTTCTTTAAAAATCAGATTTTTAAGGGCGTGCTGGTTTTTCTGAATAAACTTACGGGTTTTTCGTCCGATACCATCCAGTTTTCCAAGCCCCTCCCAAACATCCTGTTTAAACCGGTTGTAAGTATTTGAGGTTGAAATGTTAACCAGGTATTTATTCAGGCTGCCCACGCTGGGGTCAATTGCCATATTGTTATCGTTCAGAATAACGAGCAGATCGGAGTTTTCTCCTCCCGCATTATTCAGTGCTTCGAAAGCCATTCCTCCACTCATTGCGCCATCACCGATTACCGCAACAACTTTGCGTTGTTCATTTTTCAGTTTGGCGGCAACTGCCATTCCAAGTGCTGCAGAAATAGAGGTAGATGAATGTCCAACCCCAAAGGTATCATATTCGCTTTCTTTCCTTTTTGGAAAACCACTGAGCCCTTTGTATTTTCGGTTGGTATGAAAAATGTCGCGACGACCGGTCAGGATTTTATGTCCATATGCCTGGTGTCCTACATCCCAAACCAACTGATCATAAGGAGTATTATATACGTAATGCAGAGCAACGGTTAGTTCAACTACACCCAGACTGGCTCCAAAATGCCCTGGATTAGTAGATACCACATCAATGATAAATTCGCGTAGTTCATCGCATACTGTGGTCAGCTGATTGGGCGATAGTTTTTTTAAATCGTCCGGGCTGTTTATTTTATCCAGTAATTTCCCCTGTACTTCTTCTTCCATCTACGCCAAAATAATTTCAAAGATAACATTTAGTTACCCCGGCTTTGTTCAAAACAAGTAATTAATTCAGATTAAAAAGGATTTCAAATAAACGAAAAATGAATGAAACGAAACATGAGAAAAGGTTGAATACCATATAATATTTTATAATTAGGTAATGAACCCTGCAATAAGTGCCAGACCTTCAAGTGTTAACATGGGTTCAGTTTTATTTATCAACTTTGTTAGCGGAGCTATAACTGAGCTGAGTCCACCGGTTGCAACAACAGTTAGTTTTGCATTCATTTCATCTTCAGTTCGTTTAATTATCGATTCAACCAGGCCCGTAAATCCAAATACGATTCCGGCCTGGATAGCATGAATAGTATTTTCGCCCAACACTGATGGCGGAGGTACGAGGTGAATCTGAGGTAACTGAGCTGTATTTCCCGATAGTGCGTTTACTGCTGTTCCTAATCCCGGAGCAATCGCTACTCCACGAATTTCAGAATTGGCATCAATGGTTGTAAAAGTAAGGGCAGTACCAAAATCAATAACCATTGTCAACTTACCGTATTTATGATGCGCCGCAACAGCATTGGCAACAAGGTCTGCCCCGATTTCGTATGGATTCAGAACTTTAACCGGCAGATGATTATAAATTTCGGGAGCTACATTGTAAATAACGGCCCTATTGAAAAGGTTTGCCAACATTTCATTAAAAGGGTGAACAAGAGAAGGGACGACGCTGCTTAAAATGATTTTTCCTATAGTGTTGTGATCAGGAATTCCACTGTCAATTAAAGACCGGAAAATGACTTCATATTCATCGGCAGTTTTTTGCGGATCGGTTTGAATACGCCAGTGATTAAGCCACTCATTGTTTTGTTTAACTCCAAAAACAATATTTGTATTCCCTATATCAATTGTTAATAACATTTCTAAATATATATTAAACCGTTTCTGAATAAAAAATTGAAATAAAAATATATCTTTTCAAACTAAGTGAAAAAATATTACGTTAATTTGATGGAGCGTTTTTGTTTAATTGTTTTCTTTTAAAAAAGTATTAATTTTATTGCCAACGCTTGCTAATCAATTCGAACGCTATGCAACAAACAAAGAATCCATTGATCTTTATCATTGAAGACAGCATTGTTTACAGGGATTTAATTGTTGGTTTTCTCAACTCGAATAAACTAACCAACCTAAAAATATACAAAAACGGAGCTGAATGCCAGAAAGATCTTCACCTGAATCCTGACATCATTATTTTGGACTATGTTTCTGCCGGAATTAACGGACTTGAGTTTATGGCTAAAGTAAGTTTGGATCACCCTGATATTGAATTTATTTTTCTGAGTGGTCAAAACGACGTCGAAATTGCAGTTCAAATTATGAAATTAGGAGCTGCTGATTACATCGTCAAAAATGATCAGGCTCCTTATAAGTTATTAAAATCAATTCAAAGTTTGATTAACACCACTCGTCGCGAAAGACAAGCAAAGGGATTTCGAATTGGAGTAGTAGGATTTTTTGTTCTACTGTTTCTTGTAATCATGATAATTATTTTGATGTCGATTTTCCTCGATCTGGAATTTTAAGTTTCAAACAGAATATAAAAACCGCTTTTTCAAACGAAGAAGCGGTTTTTTGTTTTATTTCACTTTTCAGATGGAATTTTAGTTACGGCGATAATTTCCGATTTTTATTACCTTTCGCACTTCATCAAATATTCTGATTATGGGTTTTGTAACAGTAATGAAGAAATACAGTCGTAGTTTTTGGACTTCGAATACCATCGAACTTTTTGAACGTTGGGCCTGGTACGGTTTTTATCTGGCATTTCCGATATTCCTGGTTGGTTCTACCGACACGGGGGCCCTGGGATTTACCAATGGACAAAAAGGGGCAATAATGGGGACCGGTTCTGCTTTGCTGTATTTTTTGCCGGTTATCACAGGGGCAATTGCCGATAAAGTTGGGTATAAAAAGGTGTTACTACTCGCGTTCGCCGTTTACATGAGCGGCTTCTACATGATCAATATTTTCGACAGTTATTTTCTGATATATTTTGCTTTTATCTGGATTTGTGTTGGCGGTGCTTTTTTTAAACCCATTATTTCTGCGATGATAGCTAAAACCACCAATGAAGAAACTGCTTCAATCGGCTTTGGTATTTTTTACATGATGGTGAACATCGGTGGTTTCATCGGACCTTTTATCGCAGGTGCTTTGCTGAAATTAAGTTGGGAATATGTTTTTTATATGGCGATTGGTGCCATTGGCGTGAATGTTCTTTTAACGTTGTTTATGTTTAAAGAACCAGGTCGTCAGTCTGATGGAAGTTCTTTGCTAGCGAGTATAGGCCAGGCATTTAAGAATATCTGGATAACCTTGCAAAACTGGAAATATGTCCTTTTCCTGATCATCATGATTTTATTTTGGACGGCATTTAATCAACTGTATTATTCTTTTGGAATTTTTATTGATCAGTGGATTGATACATCAAATGTTTACAATGGATTACATGCGGTTTGGCCTTGGTTAGCCGAAACCATTGGCGAAAACGGTACCATTAATGCTGTTTCAATGACCAGCATGGATTCTTTTTATATTATTCTATTTCAGTTAATGGTTTCCACTTTTGTAATGCGTTTTCGTCCGCTTGCAGCGATGATGGGTGGAATACTTGTGTTATCAGGAGGTTTGGGACTGATGTTTTCGACGCAAAGTGGCTGGCTGATTCTGCTTGGTGTTCTCATTTTTGCTTTAGGCGAAATGGGTAGTTCACCAAAATTCACCGAATACGTGGGAAAAATTGCCCCGGCTGACCAAAAAGCACTTTACATGGGAACTTCCTTTCTTCCAATTGCTGCGGCACACAAACTGGCAGGTTGGCTTTCGGGCGACTTCTATGAAGGAATAGCCGATAAATTTTTTCTCCTTCAAAAAGAAGTAGCCAAAAGAGGCTTCAGTTTTCCAACTGAATATTCAGATACATTTACTAAAAACGACTTTTTCCATCAAGCTGCTGAAAAAATGAGTATGACCACCACCCAATTAACCGACTTTTTGTGGAAGAATTATCATCCATCGCATATCTGGATGGTATTCTCGGGCATTGCAGTTTCAGCGGTTATTTTCCTTTGGTTGTACGATCGCTTTGTGATGGGAAGAAAATAATATAAACTGGAAGTTGGAAGATCGAAGCTGGAAGATTTGCTATTTGGCAATGAATCTCCACGGGTTACTTATCCAGGGTTCACCAGCATAATCGATGCCAATTCGGGGAGTTGCGATGTATTCCGGTTTTATTTCTGAATTTTCTATCCAAATCCGTTCAGAAGTTAAGAGATTCTCGCCATAAAATGATTTGTCCAGTTGTATTGCCTTTCCTACTCTTCCAGGCCCGGAAATTCCTTCAAGTCCGCGAACCAGAATAGCAGAGGCGTCACCTTCATTTCCGGTAACGATATTCAACATCCAATACATACCGTAAATCAGGTAAACATAAACAAGTCCTCCTTCCCGAAACATTACTTCGGTGCGTGCTGTTCGGCCTTTGCTGGCATGGCAGGCAAGATCTTCTGTTCCGTTATAGGCTTCAACTTCTGTAATTACGAAACGATGAACGGTACTATCATCAAATTTACGAACCAGAATTTTGCCAATAAGTTCGGGGGCTACCTCAAGAACTTGTCGTTGGAAAAAGG
>DAOPJR010000090.1:0-13604 GCA_035399765.1 Draconibacterium sp.
CCCACTTTTGGATTTCAGCCATTTCTGATTTTACCTGTTAAAAAGAAACGAATTGCGCGCTACATGCTCAACAAATCGTTGTTGCATTTTTTTAATATACTTCCGCTGTTTTTGCTCTTGCCGTTTACTTTCCGGTTAGCTGTTCACGAATTGGAAACTCCAGTGCTTGCCGCCTGGTTGGCTTCGCTGATACTGATGATATTTGTAAATCATTTTCTGGCGATTTACATCAAATGGCGGACCAATGAATCAAATGCCTTTTTCTATAGTTTTCTTGCACTTGCCGCAGGAGTTTTTGCCATTAATCATTATGGAATTCTGGATGTAAATGTTGTTTATGGTCAACTATTCAACTTTGTAATTGCACAGCCTCTGGCAGTTCTTATTTTCCCGGTTCTCATCGTACTTTTATATTTACTGAATCAACAATATTTATGGAGCCGGTTTTTCATCGATGAGCTTTCTCAAAAGAAAAAAACAGGTAAAATCCACGATTTCTCATGGCTTAATCAGGTGGGAGATTATGGTAAAATGTTGTCGCTCGAAGTTAAAATGATCATTCGGAATAAACGTCCCCGTCAATCTGCAATCATGTCCATACTTTTTATTTTTTATGGCTTACTGCTTTACCGCGATTACAAACCCGACGGACCGGAAGTGATCATTGTTATGGGAGGAATTTTTATGACGGGAATATTCAGCATGATGTATGGACAGTTCTTCCCGGCATGGCACAGTCGGTATTACCCGCTGTTGATGGCTCAAAATGTTAAAATGAAACAGGTACTCCAATCGGCATTTTTTCTGATGGCTATTACCAATGTGATTTTCTATTTGTTGTCGCTGGGATACATATTCATTACAACCCCAAAAGTTTGGTACATCCATTTAGCAATGATGTTGTATAATGTTGGAGTGAATACATGGGTCATTTTTGGTCTTGGCCTCAACAGTCGAAAATCCATTGATCTGGATCAGCGGGCCACTTTTAATTATCAGGGCATGAGTGCTACCAACTGGTTAATCACTTTCCCTATTCTTTTTGGGCCGATGATTATGTACGGACTGCTTTCTTTTGCTTTTGGCAATATCGCGGCTTTTACAATTCTGGGAATATTAGGTCTGATCGGAATTATCCTGCACCCCCGGTTAATAGATTATTTTACCGGTCAATACCTGAAACGCAAACACAAAATGATAGCAGGGTACAAGGCCACCTAGCAATTAAAAATGAACAATTAGAAATTAAAAACTGAATAAATCCACATTATGATACAAGTAAATAACTTACAAAAAGAATACAACGGAACTATTGTTCTGAATTTAGAAGAATTAACTATCAACAAAGGCGAAGTTTTTGGGCTGGTAGGAAACAACGGCGCAGGTAAAACAACATTCTTTTCTCTCGTCCTCGATCTGATCCGGGCAACTCGTGGAAAGGTGCTTATCAATGAAATCCCGGTAGCAAAAACCGAAGACTGGAAGGAATTGGTTTCGGCATACATCGACGAAAGTTTTACGATAGGATATCTCACACCCGACGAATACTTCAGTTTTATCGGAGAATTGCGAAATATGAATAAACAAGATGTGGATGCATTTTTAAGCACTTTTGCCGATTTCTTTAAAGATGAAATTATAGGTAAGAAGAAATACATTCGTGATCTTTCGAAAGGCAATCAGAAAAAAGTAGGCGTTGTTGGTGCCTTGATGGGAAATACGGAAGTAATTATCCTCGACGAACCTTTTGCCAATCTTGATCCCTCATCACAATATCAGCTGAGGAATATTATTAAAGAATATGGGAAACAAAAGGACAAAACCATCCTGATTTCCAGCCACGATCTCGATCATGTAGCTGATGTTTGTTCGAGAATATTGATTTTGGAAAAAGGCGAAGTTGTTCGCGATGTCCAAAAAACTGAAACAACTCTGGCCGAACTGGAAGAATTCTTTACGGGCGTAAAAGAAGAAACAAACTTTTTAGACAGTATTTAACCGATTCTATCGTTTCTGATTACAATTAAAATAATTGCTCTTTTTGAATAAAAAGAGCAATTATTTTATTCCCTCACGCAACCTTTTGTTCATAATAAACATCACTCCTTCAAACACATTAAAATGAAAACCAAACTTATAGCCTGCGCCATCGTGATATTATTTACATCACAATTTGTTTTAGCACAAAAAATTACGCTTGGAATTGAGAGTGGGATAAATTATTCCAACATTCATAAAACTAATGATAACAAACGTTTCGAAGCCTTACCTGGCCCCGTTAACGGAGTTTTTATGAAATACAAGTTGGGCAACTGGTTTGCAATCCAATCGGGTTTAAACCATGCTTCGTATTATCATTCAGAATATATTAGCTATGCTTATTACGACTATTTGTTTTGGGGCGCCAGCTCTTATTACGATCCCCGGTTTTCCAGTATTGCCCCCTATCCTAATTATTATTCTCAGCAAACCTCTAAATTGAGTTTTCTGCGTATTCCTCTTTTATTGAAATTCAAAACACCTGGACGAGTTAATTTTGAAATGGGTGGTGGCCCATATTATGCTATTCTTACCAATGATGAATTCCGGGGAAAAGACCGCGATATTTACGACCAAGAGTACATCGATGAAAACTTCCCAAAAATGCACGACTGGGGATGGATTATGGAAAGTACAATCGATTACAACATTAACAGCAAATGGAATCTGTTTGCCAATGCCCGTGTAACTTATGGAAAGGAAAAATATTACGAAAATGTGGAAGGTAAAATGGGTTCTACCGAATTTACTTTTGGAGTTGGATATAAACCGTTCAAAGTAAAAGAATACGTTCATTCATCTGATTCTGTTGGAAAAAACGTTTCCTTACTCCCCTACTCAGGAATAACTATTTCAGGAATAAACAGCCAGGAAAACAAAAGCCAATATAAATCTTCAGTTGGTTTTTCTACCGGAGTTTCCGTTAAATTCCTTATTGGTAAACAAACCTCAGTTTTAACAGGATTTCGTTACGAAAGAAAAGGATTCAACCTGGATTACCAGGGTCAGTATGCTGCATTTTATTATCCTGATGAAAACTCAGATCTGACACATATCAAATCAGATGTGCAACTCGACTACCTTACCTTTCCATTTCTCTGGGATATTTCGTTTGGTAAAAAAGTTGAAAGCCATCTCAACTTCGGGTTCTACTTTTCTATGCTCCAAAATGCATTTACTGAAGGCGAACAAATCACACAAAATGACTGGGGACGGGGTTATCAGGTTACCAAAGCGTATTTTAACAAGAGCCTGGACTTGTGGTTTAAAAATACTGATGGAGGTGCCATGTTGGCTTACCGAATTGAATTTCCTGTATTGAACTGGGGAAAGGCTTTTATCTCTGCAGAAAAATCTATCGGACTAAAAGATATTTTGAACGACAGTGAAGATTTGATGCAACAATACAGCTTTGTCAACGATGAAGAATTTTATAATCGCTCAACAAGTATTTATTTCGGACTAACAATTCCCATTAACCAAAACTAAGTACCCATGAAAAAGATAGTATTCATATTTTTTATATCGATCCTAATTATCTCTTGCGAAAAATACCCAGGGCCTTCCAGCGAAACACTGGAATATTTTTACTTCAATATTATTGGAGAGTACCAATCAGGAACAGCAGGTGAGTATCTGGATCAGGAAGTAGGGGTTTATATCGATCTGAACGCTGTGACTTTGCCGACAAACAAACAATTCCAGTTAGAAATTCAGGTTACACAAGGAGGCGGCAGTGTTGATCAGAATTTGATAAACATTGATTCAAACGGGAGGATGACAACAAAATGGAAATTAGGCGGTGAATCAAACAGCCAGGTACTTACCTGCCGGATAATAAATTCAGAAAAGGAAGTGTACCCCGGATTTACTATTACTGCTACGGCCCACTTTTACGAATAGTTAAATACCTAAATCCCTGCATATCTGGTTCAAATCCAAGGTATGCTTGGCAACACTTTAACCCGCCACATCATGATGTAAAATCAAAGCCAAATGTAAGCTGCAACTGATGAATTCTATACGCAAGATGTCAAAAAAGGACATAATAATATAACCGTTCGGATGACCATCAGAACCACAGCCAGATACTGCTTGTTTATCTAACAATGGAAGAAGGCAGTCTGTGACATATCTGTAATAAATTCGAAAATGATTATTATGTAATTGTACCCAGAAGAAGTATTTGGAGATTTTTATATAAACGTGAAAATAAAACTACCTTCGTTTTACCAAACAACCAATAATTTTATTTTCAGGCAGAATTGTTCCTTTTTTCGTAATTTAGGGAGCTTTAAACCTGCTTTTTAATGGAAAAATACGACCAAAATATCAAGCAAGCCTATTCAAAAATGGCTCAATTGTGCAGTCGTTCAGAACAATGTTCAGCCGATATCCGTAAAAAAATTATGGTTTACGAGATTGTAGAAGAGATTGTTGATGAAATCATTGATAAACTGATTGCTGAAAAATTCCTTGACGATGAACGATACGTGCGCGCTTATGTGAACGATAAATTCAAAATAAATAAGTGGGGAAAACTAAAAATGAGTTACTACCTGCATTCAAAAGGGCTTTCCGATGATGTCATTCAAAAAGGATTGGATACCATCGACGATGAAAAATACAAAAGCCTACTTGTGAAAACCATGAAAGCTAAAGCAAAAACAATAAAGAACAAGAATAAATTCGAAAAGATGGGGCAGATTATCCGGTTCACACAAAGTCGCGGGTTCGAACCGGAGTTGATTCACCGTTATATGAGCGTGGCTTTGGAATAGTAGTCAACAATCAGTCTTAGTAAACTGTCAGACTTATAGGGTATGAAGAAAATTGGATTTGAATACAAAATTGCTTTTGCCTACCTTATTCTCGGTGGTATCTGGATTTTATTTTCAGATCAGATTTTACATGTTTTTATCTTCGACATCAACCTTCTAACTCAATTTCAAACCTTCAAAGGTTGGTTCTATGTTTTTGCCACTGCCGTTTTATTTTTTGTTTTTCTGCGAAAACACCTGAAGAAATTACGTTCAACCGAATACGAATTGGAACAACATAAAAACAATCTAGAAATTCTGGTTAGCGAAAAAACAAAAGATCTTGACATAGCCGTGGAAAAACTAAGTTCTATCAATAAAGAACTACAGGAAAAGGGCAAAGTAATTGAGAAACAGAATGAAGAATTAAAAAAAACACTTCAGGAATTGAAAGATGCACAGGCCCAGTTGCTACATGCCGATAAAATGGCTTCGTTAGGAATTATGACTGCCGGGATTGCCCACGAAATCAATAATCCGTTGAATTATATTCAGGGAGGTGTAACCGGGCTCGAAAATTATTTAAGCACTGAAGAACTTAATAACGAAAAAATAATTCTTTTCATTAATAGCATTAAAGTCGGCGTCGACAGGGTAACATCAATTGTTTCAGGATTAAATCAAATGAGTAGAAATGTTGAAACCTACGATGAAAAATGCGACATACACAGTATTATTGAGAACTGTCTGCTGATCATACACCCACAGATCAGGAACCGTATCGAAGTTGTAAAAAACTACTCCAAAACACCACTTATAATTTCCGGTAATGTTGGACAAATGCACCAGGTATTTTCCAATATTCTTTTAAATGCCAGCCAGGCTATTATCGATAAAGGAATTATAGACATTAAAACTGAATTAATCAACGACACTGTACAAATTAAAATATCTGATTCGGGTTGTGGAATTCCTGAAGAAAACCTTGTGAAGGTTACCGATCCGTTTTTTACTACAAAAGAACCAGGCAAAGGAACCGGCCTGGGCTTATCAATTGTTTATAACCTGCTTCAGGCGCACAAAGGAAATATAAAGTTTGAATCAGAAGTGAATAAAGGAACGGAAGTTACTATCTCTTTACCAATAAACCCTTTGTTAAATGACTAAACCCAAAATATTGTATGTAGATGATGAGCCTATTAATTTGCTATTATTTGAGGCAAATCTGGATAGAAAATACGAAGTACTTAAGGCAAATAATGGCCTGGAAGGATTAGCGGTAATTGCCGATCATCCGGATATTAAAATTGTGTTCAGCGATATGAAGATGCCTAATATGAACGGGATAGAATTCATTAAAGAAGCCTCTAAAATTATTTCTGAATGTTTCTTTTATATTCTTACAGGTTTCGAAATTACAAACGAAATACAACATTCTCTCGACTCGGGATTAATACAAAAGTATTATGGGAAACCAACTAACATGAAGGATATATTAAACGAAATTGAAGCCGTTTTGAATCATTATTAAAATCCCGGCGATGGAGAAAAACCATCATAGCAAGTTCTCGTTGGTCGACCGTCTCAAAAGTTTCTCTTTTGCCTTCAACGGTTTAAAAAACTTATGGGTAGAAGAGCATAATTTTCGAATTCATATCGTTAGCACTTTAGTTGTTGTTATTGCCGGATTTCTTTTTAAAATTTCATTTGTTGAATGGGTTGCAGTAATTCTGTCTATTGGCTTTGTGCTGGCAACAGAAATCATTAACACAACCATTGAGAAGCTGGCTGACTTTGTTTCTCCCGACAGAAATGAGAAGATAAAGAAAATAAAAGATATTTCGGCAGCAGGTGTTCTGATAGCAGCGTTTACAGCTTTTATCGTTGGGGTAATTATATTTTCACCTAAAGTATTTTATCTGATATTTTAATTATGTGATCAAAGTGCAAAAAGCAGACGCAACCATACAAACTGCAAAAACATCAGTATGATATTATAACTTTTAAGTAAATAGACATGAAAAGACTTTCAACACTTTTAATTCTTAGTTTCATACTGTTTACTTCGTGCAGCGACAAAGTTCTTGATGCAAATGAAATAATGGGAACCTGGAACTGGATAAGCAGTTCAGGAGGTATTGCCGGCGATACGTTCACTCCTGAATCAACCGGAGACAACATAATACTTGAATTTACCCGGGATTCTGTTTACAAGGAATACCTGAATGACTCACTCATTATTGAAACAGATTTTAGTATCATCAAATCTAAATCTATTTACGACCATGACTCAACAAAAGTGCTTGTCCTCGATTCGGGAATGGTAAGTCGGTCCATTGTGTTTGAATCACCCAACGATTTAATTCTGAGAGATGAAATGTATGATGGTTTCAGCCGTCATTACCGGCGAATTAAATAAATTCGATTACAACCGTAGGCAGTGGCAATCAGCAAAAACTCTGAACTTAGCACCCTAAACTCTGAACTTTTCCGTTACCTTTGCAAACCATCATAAAACAATTGTAAAATGATTTTAAAGGAACAGGTAAAAGACCTTGTTGAGCGCCGGGATGCGCTGAGGAGGCATCTTTGACTACGATGCAAAATTACTCCAATTAGAAGAAGAAGAGCTCAAAACACAAGATCCCGAATTCTGGAATAATCCGAAAGAAGCCGAAGCACAGATGAAAAACATCCGCGGGATAAAAGTTTGGACCGACGGATTCAAAGAAATTAATACAGCAACAGAAGATCTCCTTGTACTATACGACTTTTTCGAGGCTGATGAAGCAAGCGAAGAAGAAGTAGATATTCAGTACACAGAAACGCTCGAAAAAATTGAGGTGCTGGAGGCCAAAAATATGCTTCGAAATGAAGAAGACCATTTGGGAGCTGTACTGAAAATCAATGCTGGTGCCGGTGGAACCGAAAGCAACGATTGGGCCGACATGCTTTTCCGGATGTATACGCGCTGGGTAGAACAAAAAGGATACAAACTCAAAATTGCCGACATGCAACCGGGTGACGAAGCAGGCATTAAAAGTTGTACTATAGAAATAGAAGGCGATTACGCTTACGGTTACCTTAAAAGTGAAAACGGGGTTCACCGACTGGTCAGACTTTCACCTTTCAATGCGCAAAACAAACGTATGACCTCATTTACTTCGGTTTATGTGGCTCCTCTTGTGGATGATACTATTGAAATAGAAATCAATCCGGCAGATATTACCTGGGACACTTTCCGAAGCAGCGGCGCAGGTGGTCAGAATGTGAACAAGGTTGAAACCGGTGTTCGGCTACGTCACGCACCATCAGGTATTATTATCGAAAATACAGAAAGCCGTTCTCAGCTAGGAAATAAAGAGAATGCTTTGCGTTTGCTTAAATCGCAGCTTTATGAAATTGAATTGCGCAAACGCCGCGAAAAAACCGCCGAAATTGAGTCACAGAAAAAGAAAATAGAGTGGGGTTCGCAGATTCGTTCTTACGTATTACAGCCGTACAAAATGGTAAAGGATTTAAGGACAAATTACGAAACCGGAAATGTGAATGCCGTGCTAGATGGTGATCTGGATGGATTTATTAAGGCCTATCTAATGGAATTTGGAGGCGAATAAGATCAAAACTGACATTTCACCTTGGAAATATCCGGTGCTTTTTCCATATTGTATTACTCTTATTCACCTTTAAAATAAGCGCATGTATTCCAACGAAAAATTTATCAATCGCGAAATAAGCTGGTTGTCTTTTAACGAAAGAGTGCTTCAGGAAGCAGAGGATCCACAAACACCTTTATTCGAACGAATCCGGTTTATCGGTATTTTCTCAAACAACCTTGATGAGTTTTTCAGAGTGCGTGTTGCCACAGTTCGCCGGATGGTTGACATTGGGAAAGACGAAGAAAACCTGTTGGGAGAAATGACCCCGACAGAATTGCACAACAAGATTTATGCGATCGTTCATGAGCAGCAAGAGAAAGTTCAGGAGATATACAAAAATATTATTACTGAATTAAAAGCGAACGATATTTTCATAATCGATGAAACTGAGCTAAGTGAAACCCAAGGTGAATTTGTAAAAAAATATTTTTACGACAAAGTACTCCCCAACCTGGTACCGATAATGGTTGGGAAGAACAAATTTCCTTATCTCCGCGACCGCTCGGTGTACCTGGCCGTCAAACTTTGGAAGGAAGAAAATCCAAAAGAATTTGCTTATTCTCTGATTCGAATTCCGGGACGTTCAGTGCCACGCTTCCTGGTTATTTCCGGAGATGAGGGGAAACAGTTCGTAATTATGCTTGATGATGTCATCCGTTACTGTTTGGCTGATATTTTCTTTTACTTTGATTACGATCGCTACGAAGCATACACCATCAAAATTACCCGTGACGCAGAGCTTGATCTCGACGACGATATTTCGAAAAGTTTTATTGAGAAGATGAGTAGTAGTCTGAAGAAGCGCAAAAAAGGGAAACCGGTACGTTTGCTTTACGACCGCTTCATGCCGGATGATCTGCTGCAATTCTTGCTCAAAAAAATGAAGCTGGCCAAAGGAGATGCCGTTCCAGGTGGACGATATCACAATCACAAAGACTTTATGAATTTCCCCGAAATTGGGAGAAAAGAACATTATTACACCAACCTGCCGCCTTCACGTCATAAAGATTTGCCGCCGTTTACCAGTGTACTGAAAGTAATGCGGCAAAAAGACATCATGTTGCATTTTCCTTATCACACCTTTAACCACGTTCTGGATTTTCTGCGCGAAGCAGCGATTGATCCACAAGTGAAAGAAATCGGATTAACTATTTATCGGGTTGCCAGTGATTCAAAGGTGGTGAATGCCCTGTTGAATGCAGTCAGGAATGGTAAAATTGTTACAGTTGTAGTTGAGCTGCAGGCACGTTTCGATGAAGAAGCCAATATTTTTTGGTCGAATAAATTACAGGAAGAAGGGGCCAATGTGATCAATGGCGTACCGGGGATGAAGGTTCATAGCAAACTTGCCTGGGTCCAGCGAAAAGAAGATGGAGAAATGCGAAATTACGCTTACATCGGTACAGGAAACTTTCATGAAGGAACAGCACGTGTTTATACCGATAAAGGCTTGTTAACTGCAGATCCGAGACTGGCAGACGAAGTGGAAATGGTATTCAATTTTTTCAAACAAAACTACCTGCACTTTGATTACGAGCACCTCGTTGTAAGTCCCTTTGCCATGCGAAAGCACTTTGTCAAAAATATTGACCAGGAAATTAAGCTGGCTAAAAATGGGAAACCTGCCTGGATGATCCTGAAGATGAATAGTCTGATTGATCCAGGAATGATGAACAAACTGATTGAAGCAGCTCAAGCCGGAGTAAAAATACAATTGATTGTTCGTGGTATTTTTGGTATGCAAATCGGGATTAACGGTTACAGCGAGAACATTACTGCTATAAGTATAGTAGATAAATATCTCGAACATAGCCGGCTTTTCCTGTTTGGTGCGGGCGGTGAAGAGAAAATGTATATTTCTTCTGCCGACTGGATGCCTCGTAACCTGAATCGCCGGATTGAAGTAGCCTGTCCGATTTACGATGAGTCGATTAAGGCAGAATTGAAAGAACAACTTTTCATCCAGTTACGAGATAATTCAAAAGCCAGAATTCTTGACCCGGAACTTTTAAATCAATATGCAGACGGCAACCCGGACGCAAAATACCGTGCACAGGAAGACTTCTACAATTATATCAAATCGCTTACGAATTAAACTGAGAATGACCTTTTCCAAAGTTTAAGATTTTGGGAAAGCTTATCAATAAAAATATCTGTACCATGAAAATCTATCACAATCCCCGATGTGCAAAAAGCCGGGCAGGGCTTCAATACCTGGAAAAGAAAACCAGCAATTTTGAGATCGTAAAATACCTGGAAGAAGGTATTTCAGCTAAAGAATTGGAAGATTTGATTACCAAAACAGGAAACCCTGTATTTGATTTCGTCCGCACACAGGAACAGGATTATAAAGATGAATTCAAAGGCAAAATTCTTAGCGACCAGGAATGGATAAAAGTATTAGCCGAAAATCCGAAACTATTGCAACGGCCGATTGTGGTAAATGGCGATAAAGCGGTACTTGGAAACCCTCCTGAGGAGATTGATAGAATTCTATAGCCATACACAAAAAAACCGGTCACTAAGTGACCGGTTACTATTTTTTATCCCCTTCCTTGTTAAGAGGTTCTAAAGTCCTAATTTTTCTTTTACCAACCCAGGAATTTCAGACGGCTCTTTAGCAACTGGAACACCGGCTTCGTTGAAAGCTTTAATTTTCTCGGCTGCAGTTCCCGAACCACTGGAAATAATTGCCCCGGCGTGTCCCATTCGTTTTCCGGGAGGAGCCGACTGACCGGCGATAAAGGCAACCACCGGTTTGGTCATTTTCTCTTTGATAAAGCGGGCTGCCTGTTCTTCTGCATCACCGCCAATTTCACCTATTAAAACCACAGCTTTAGTTTCAGGGTCCTTTTCATAACGTTCCAAAAGATCGATGAAATACAAACCTGAAACCGAATCGCCACCAATACCAACACAAGTTGTCTGGCCCAATCCACTTTCAGAAAGCATATTTACCACTTCATAGGTAAGGGTTCCGGAACGTGAAATCAAACCAACATTTCCTTTTTTGAATATCATGCCTGGAAGAATCCCTATCAGACATTCATCAACAGTAATCAAACCGGGGCAGTTCGCACCGATTAATTTGGTATTGTTTTGCTTTAAAACCGGAGTCACTTTGATCATGTCCTGAACAGGAACACCTTCAGTTATACAAACTACCAGATCAACACCTGCATAGCTGGCTTCCAAAATGGCATCGCCAGCAAAAGGGGCCGGAACAAAAATGACAGATGCATTAGCACCGGTAGCCTGAACTGCTTCTTCAACAGTATTAAATACGGGTACACCATCAACATCCGTTCCACCTTTACCGGGTGATATTCCAGCAACAATATTGGTTCCGTAGGCCTTCATTTTACTGGCGTGAAAAGCACCATCGCGACCGGTAATACCCTGAACAATAACTTTTGTGTCTTTATTTATTAGAATACTCATGGTTTCTTCTTTTTACTGACAATTTACTTTTTACTTAACTCAATCGCTTTTTTTGCTGCTTCACTCATTGTTTCAACCGTTGGCAAACCGGTTTGTTTGATAATTTCCAAACCTTCTTTCGCATTGGTTCCCGACAAACGAATTACAATTGGTATTTCAGTTTTAATCTGATCGAGTGCTACCACCAAACCACGAGCTACATCATCGCAGCGGGTAATTCCGCCAAAAATATTGATCATTACAGCAGTAACGTTTTTATCGCTCAACAGGATATTCATAGCTTCCACCACTTTTTCAGGATTGGAAGAGCCACCAATATCAAGGAAGTTGGCCGGGTCGCCACCGTACAGTTTAATCATATCCATGGTGGCCATAGCCAGACCAGCACCATTTACCATACAACCAATGTTTCCATCAAGTTTGATATAAGATAGTCCTTTGGCATTGGCTTCAATCTCCTTTTTCTCATCGTCGCTCACTTCTCGCATGGCAAGTATTTCAGCCTGGCGATACAATGCATTGTCATCGAAATTCATTTTACCATCAATGGCAAGTACTTTTTTATCCGGAGTAAGAACCAACGGGTTAATTTCGGCCAGCGAAGCATCTGTATCTACATATAACTTGTAAAGTTTCACTAAAATGGCAGCTGCCTGACGAACTTCTTTTGGATCACTGAAAAGCTGCAACGCAATTTTGCGAGCCTGCCAATCCATTAAACCCATGGTCGGATTAATCGGCATTTTTATGATTTTCTCAGGCGAAACTCTTGCCACTTCTTCAATCTCAACACCACCTTCGGCACTGGCCATCAAAGTTACAGATTTGGTGTTTCGGTCGTTGATCAGACCAACATAAAATTCCTTTTCAATATCTACTGCATCGGCAATCATTACTTTATCAACGGTCAGACCTTTGATATCCATTCCCAGAATCTTCTCGGCATTTTCGATCACCTCGGCTTTGGTATGTGCCAGTTTAACACCGCCGGCTTTACCTCTTCCTCCCACATGAACCTGGGCCTTCACCACTCTCAACTTGTCGTCATCGCTAACTTTCTTTTTTACCTCATCAACCGAATGGCAGACAAAACCTTCGGGCACAGGAATACCGTACTTGTGAAACAAGTTACGGGCTTGATATTCGTGAATCTTCATTTTTATTATTTATAGTTATAAACCAGAGTTTAACCTTTATTTCGTGTTTGAGTAGTAACGGTTTTTATAGCTTCAGTGTTCATTTCCAACACTCTAAACTCTTATTAATAAACAATCGTTAAATGTATTAATTATTTACCGTTACATACCCGTGAATCCCTTTGTTTTTTTATGACCTATAACACATTTCGTTTGTAACCTTTATCACATATTTATAAAAATCGAAACGAATACAAATCAATGCAGAAGCGGGTTTTAAAATTTCGTTTAGCTTTGCATCAAAATCAGAATACCATGAAGGAAACGATCAGACAGGTTATTGAACATGAAGCACAGGCAATCAGAAATATTCCGGTGAGTGATGGCATGATCGATGCAATTGAACTGATTCACAAACAAGTTCATGTAAAAAAAGGGAAGCTGGTTACCAGCGGAATGGGGAAAGCCGGACAGATTGCACTAAATATGGCAACCACTTTCAGCTCTACCGGAACGCCTGCCGTATTTTTGCATCCCAGCGAATCGCAACACGGAGATCTCGGTGTTCT
>DAOPJR010000091.1:0-6870 GCA_035399765.1 Draconibacterium sp.
AAAGAAATGTTGGAATTGAAATCATTAAGCACAAAAAAAGCGGCGCAATGCACCGCTTTCTCGAAAGACAAACAACTAATGACCTCCCTTACTTTGTCTTAAATGCATTCAATCAACCACTTAAGCAGTATTAGAAACAAAGTGTACCCACAAATACGAATTCATTCTCCGCTTTGTTTCGATTCATTGAATTTTTAACATCTTTTAACCGCCAAAAAAGAAGCCACCTTAAGGTGGCTTCATGTTTATTTTAATTCTATAAAGTTTTAAATACCTTTTTCAATAATTCCCTGGTGGCAATTACACCATCTTTTTCCGACAATTCTGTGCCTTCAAACTCAATGCCAACAAACCCTTTATAACCGGCGTTATCCACTATTTTCATTAAGCGATAATAATCCATATTTGCTTCATCCCCTTCGGCATTAAATACATTTGTTTTAGCACTTACACCTTTTGCATAAGGCATAAACATTTCTACACCTTTGTATCGATCGTACGATTCACCCGTCTCCCTGTCAATAATGAAATTTCCGAAATCAGGAAGAATACCCACACGTTTGTGGTCAACCAGTTTCATAACTCCCACCAGCCATTCGCCATTACTTGATAAACCACCATGGTTTTCAACTATTACGTTTATTTTTTTCGAATCGCCATACTCACATAACATACGCAATCCATCGGCAGCAAGTTTTTGCTGCTCTTCGTAGGAGCCACGGCTACCGGCATTTACCCTGATTGAATGACATCCGAGAAAAGCTGCAGCATCAACCCATTTTTTGTGATTTTCAACAGTCTTAACACGTTCTGCCTTTTCGGGATGCCCCATCATTCCTTCAGAGTCGCACATAATCAGCACGTTATGCACACCTTCTTCCTTCACTATTTTATTCAGCTCAGCCAGGTATTTCTCGTCTTTGGCTTTATCCATAAAAAACTGGTTCACATACTCGAGTCCTTCAATATCCAGTTCCCGGGCTACTCTCGGAAAATCAAGATTGGTCATTTCATTGGCAAACAATGCTTTGTGGAATGACCATTCTGCCAGTGAGATTTTGTAGCGTGAATCTTTGGCAACGCTTGCCATTGCCGGAGAAACCAACATACTTCCTGCGGCTGCAATAGCAGAAGTTTTAATAAAAGTTCTTCGATTCGTGTTCATGATATGTTTTATTTAGTTAGAAATTGTTTTAATGAAATTTTACTTACTTCAGAAAAGTAACAAATTATATTCTAAAAAAGATTTTACGTCGGTATAAATAATAGAGCATCCACCACTCCAGTGCCAGGATACTCAGCGAGGTTAGAAGTTCGGATAAAAAATGCGAAGTATTGAACCACTCCAGTATTCCATTCGTAAAAATCCCTACAAAACCATTAAACCACTGATAACCCACCGTATTAAAAAACAGATAGATAAAAATTGGGTTGGTACCAACAATTACAAAAGGGAAGATCCAGTTCTTTACCTTTTTTACATCAATAAGCCAGTAGCTGAATGCCAGTGCCAACAGAGCCCATCCACCAGAAGCCAACACAAATGAGGAAGTACTGATTCGTTTGATAATGGGAGTAATATTTAACCAGTCGAGCAGGTAACCAAGTGCGAGAAAAATAAAACCGATAATAAGCAGTCGTTTTATTTTCGTCTTCCACAAATCAGTTGACAATAACCATTGCCCTGCAACTACACCCCAAATGGTGTGTGCCGCTGTCGGAATGCAATTAATAGTAACCCAACCTCCGCCGTTATTAAGCTTTCCCATAAATACCATATCCATCCAGCTACCAAAGTTGTGGTCAATTACAAAGGGCTGATTATAACCTTCGAGTGGAAAAGTCCGGTAAAAAATTTCTGTGAGAATTAATAAAGCAATGGAAACTGTAATTTGCAACGACCATTTATATCTCATTAAAAAATAAGCGATTAAAATAGTCACCGAAAGTTGAGACAGAACATTCCACAGTTCCCAAACCAGTTTCCGGCTGTAAACACAATGCAAACCCACCCCAAACGCCAGCAACAATGCCGAACGTTTAAAAATATGTTGCGTAATTTGCCTTTTGGTGGCTCCGTGTTTCAATCGGTTTTCATATGAAAAGGGCATGGCCACTCCCACTATAAACATGAAAAAGGGTTGAATCAGATCCCAGAATCGTAAGCCATTCCAAGGATGATGATGAAATTGCTGAAAAAATGGTTCAAGAAATGTTCCGGCAACAGGTTCCTGTACCAACACCGACCAAAGCTCGGTTCCTTCAGCTACCAGTAAAAACATGGTTATACCGCGAAAAAAATCAAGCGACAGCAAGCGCTCTGAAGGAAAATTAGTTAGTTTATTCTCGTTCATCAGGTTTTAGTTGGATGCATCTAAGTTAATAAAAATCCAACTTGATAATATTGTACGCTTTAAATTAAACCTGGAAGGAAATAAAAAAGGAGAGAAAATTCTCTCCAATTACTATACATATTTATATCGCTTTATATTCTTTTTAGGTGTCTTTTCAAACTCTTCTTCAACCAATTCAACCGATGAAACTTGTTCGTATTTGGGTAACTCCGCATTCACGGCAATCCGGTTCGCCTCCATAAGCTGAGGTAAATCGTCTTTATTAATTTTATCAGCTTCCATAGCTTCAAGATCAGGGTAAACCATAGCAACCAGTTTTCCTTTACGCTCGGCTACAACACACTCGGCAACATAATTCTGATTGCACATTTTAGCTTCAATTTCTTCCGGATAGATGTTTTGCCCCGATGGCCCCAGAAGCATATTTTTTGATCTACCCCTGATATAAATAAAGTTATTTTGGTCTATCACACCCAGGTCGCCAGTTCTTAGCCAACCATCTTCAGTAAACGCAGCTTCTGTGTCTGCCTCATTTTTATAATAACCCAACATCACATTTTCTCCACGAACCTGTATCTCACCCACCACGTTGAAAGGATCTTCCGAATCAATTCGGACTTCCATCCGATCAACTAGCCTTCCTGCCGATGAAGACATGGTTTTATCCCAGGCTTCATAACTGATCAGTGGGCCACATTCAGTCATCCCATAACCTACTGTTATAGGAAACTTAACACGTTTAAAGAATTTTTCCACATCGGCACTCAACGGAGCACCTCCAATTTCAATTTCAAAAAATCTTCCGCCAAAAGTTTCAACCAACGTTTTCCTGATTTTCTTCAAAATAACCGAAGATAAACCTGGTACCTTCAGCATTAATTTAACCGATGGCTTTTCAATGGCAGGAACTATTTTTTTCTTGTAAATTTTTTCAATAATAAGCGGAACCGACAATATTAAACGTGGACGAATCTGCCCAAATGCCTTTGTTATTATGGCCGGAGTAGGCATTTTACTCAGGAAAGTAATATGACAACCCAATGTTATCGGAAACAAAAATTCGAAAAGCAATCCATAAACATGTGCCATCGGTAAAAACGAAACAATTTTGTCACCCGCTGCAAGAGGCATGTGCTCGCGTGCATAAATAATATTTGAGACCAAACTTCGCTCCGGAATCATCACTCCTTTTGTGAAGCCCGAAGTTCCGGAAGTATAGGAGATAATGCACATCTCCTCCGGTTTCCACTCTTCAAATTCGAAAGCATTCTTTTCGAGTTCATTCTCTTTGTAATACTGAAATCCATCGGCCAGTTTATACTCCAAATAATCTATTTTACCAGCATGAAATCCAAAATCCTCAAGCCTGATAATAGCCTGAAGCTTTTCCGATTTCTTCATATCAATTTTATCCAGCATTGATTTTGCACAAATCACCAATTTCGATTCTGAGTGATTAAGAATGTGGTTTGTATCCGTTTCGTTAAAATCGGGTAAAATAGGAACGATAACCAGCCCGGCAGAAATAGCCGAAAGAAAAACGGCACCCCAGTTTGCTGAATTTCTACCCAGCACGGCAATTTTATCACCACGTTGTAAACCGGCCAGTTGGTAAAACAAATGCAACGATTTAATGGTTTTTGCCACATCCTTATAATTGTAATCACCTCCATCGTAATCGGAGAATGCCAGATTATCCCAGTTTGCCCTAAAAGTATTGGTGTACAGTTTTGCCAATGTCAGATTTCCCATTTTTTGATAGTATTGGTTAAGCTCAACTAAATTGCCTGAGTTGGATTTTGCTTTTTCAATTTTTTTAATCCTTTTCAGATTTTAAAAATACCATATTTCTACTGAAAAAAAATACCCGACTACTGAGTACTCAAACTAAACTTTTGATAACTGCCTGACAAATCTAAATAAATCAGAAGTGTCTGAAAATAAGATAATTCGCATTAACAATTCATTAACACCCCGCTTACTTACTGTAATATAAACACTTGGGAGTATTTTATTTTTTGTTAACATTCCAAATCTTAAACCATCAAAATTAAGGCACGTCTTATGTACCGAAAACAATAAAAACGTTTTAATTTTTAAATAAAGGATCATGAAAACAATTAAAAAAAGTCTGTTGCTATTTGCAATGGTATTGGCAGGAGGATCAGTCCTGGCTTCAGGAGACATGAATGTTAATCTGATCCCAGTAGAAAATAATGAAGCTCTAATGGCTATCAGTAGTACGGTACCCAACCGATTTGAAGTTGAAATTCAAAATAATAACGGCGATATTATCTACAAGCATAAGGCGAATTCGCCATCAGCGAAGTACGAAAAAGTCTTTGAATTTGAAGATCTGGATAATGGACCATATCTTCTTATGGTGAAAGACAACAATGAAGAAATTGACAGAAAATTCAATTTACGGGAAGGACAAATAATTCTTCAAGGGGAAGAAAAAGATATGAATCCATACTTTTCCTTTGATAACAAGAATTTAAAATTTTCGTATTTAAATTTTGACCAAAAAGATGTTCACTTGTACCTGTACAATAACGAAACGGGTGAAACAATTTACCAAACTGACCTGGGATCCGGTTTCTCAATTACTTCAGGGCTCAATCTTTCGAAATTAAAATACGGTTCTTATGAAGTCGTTTTGGCAAGTGAAGATCACGTTCACTCTTACGATTTAGATATTGTTTAACGTATAATTTTATCAGAGAAATCTAAAATTTAAGTCATGAAAAAATTAAGAATTAGTCTGTTGCTGTTCTTAGTAGTTCTGGCAACAAGTAATACAAAAGCAATGGGAACTGTAAAAGTTAACACTGTTCCCGGACAAGAAGACAAATTGATGGTAGATGTTTTGGAAGCACCGGCAACTACCTTCCAGGTTGAGGTTAAAGACAATAACGGAGAGATTATATATTATGATGCTGAGGAAACAAAATCGCTAGACGATAGAAAAATCTTTAATTTATCTGAATTGAATGATGGGAAATACACCTTTGAAGTTAAAATGGGTCACGAAAGTGATATGAAAGATCTGGTAATTAAAAATGGTGATGTTCAGGTTGTTAATCAGGAAGACCAGATTTCTCCCTATTTTAAACTGGATGGGAAATACCTTGAATTCACATTCCCAAATTTGAATGATAAAAATGTGAGAGTTTTATTATACAGTAACAATTTACAACACTGGGTTTTTCAGGAAAGAATAAATCCTGAGTTCGAGGTTCAACAGGCACTTAACCTGTCGGAACTAAAACCAGGCAGTTACACAGCAGTATTAATTAGCGGTGACGGTAGATATAGCTACAATTTTGATTTGAGTTAAGGGTTTAGACATGCAGAATGAAAGGCGAATCTGTTTAGGTTCGCCTTTTTCTTTTTTGGATCTCAGAAACCAGCGAATGGGAAAAATGAGAATAATTCTTACTTTTAATTGAAAATCAAAATGCAATATCTGACATCCATAAAAAATGAAAAAGAAACTGCTCAAAAGAATACTTGTCTCAGTTTTGGTTTTGTTGCTCATAGTTGGAACCTGGTTTGTATGGCCCCGCTTGCCCATTATTACGGCCTTTGCTGCCAAAGGAATGTGTTCCAGCGTGTTTCTTGCTCATAAAAATCAGGTCCGGGTAGAAGCAGAAGATCTGTCTTTTTTCCCTATCAGTCTGGCCAAATCAGTTATTAATTATGAAGATAAATCGGTTACTTCAACCGTTTTCGGGTTGGCTAAACGTAAAGCCATTTACCGCGATGGACTTGGAGCAGTACTGGTTTTAGATAAGTCCGAAGAAGAGCTTAAACAAACAGCCATAGCACTTCCAGTTCCTGTTTATTCTCAAGATACTATTGCCTGGCCAAAAGGCGATATTCTCCCTGATGAAAAACCGGCAGGAGTTAATTATCAACGGTTGAACGAACTGATCGATACCTGTTTTGATGCTCCCGGCAGTGAGTCTTTCAAAAAGACGCTTGGAATTGCGGTTGTTTACGATAACCAGCTTATTGCCGAAAAATATCTGGACGGATACGATGCAAATACCATGTTTCACGGCTGGTCGATGACCAAATCCATTACCGGAGCGTTGGCAGGAATTCTTTTTGATGAAGGGAAACTAACCCCGGATGAACCAGCAGGATTTCCGGAATGGCAGAGCGACAAGCGGCAGAATATTACAGTAAAAAATATTATTCAAATGTCGTCGGGACTGGATTGGTACGAGAATTATTTTACCATTTCGGATGCCACGGTAATGTTAATGCAGAATGATGATATGCTTTCGTCGGTGCTTGATAACAAGTTAGCGTATCCGCCCGGAACATATTGGAATTATTCATCGGGAGACGCCAATCTTTTGTCCGGAATCCTCAGAAATCGCATCAATAATGATACAGATTACCACAATTTTATTTACACCAAATTATTATATCCAACCGGGATGTTGCACACCAAAGTGGAAACCGACGCAAGTGGTTTATTTGTTGCTTCGTCATACAGTTACGG
>DAOPJR010000091.1:6970-13512 GCA_035399765.1 Draconibacterium sp.
TTTTTAAGATGAGTTCATTATGGACATTATTTTTTGTTATACTGTTTTTATCCTCTTGTCGCGATGAGTGGGAAACAGATTTTAATGGTGAACTCAAAAAAGGTAGAACTGAGCAAAAAGGAAACGTCTCCAACACAGTAACAGCCCACCCGGGGAGAGCCCTGGCTTCAAACTGTTTTCAATGCCATGGAACCAATGGTTATGCCAGTGAATTAAAAATTGCAGGAGAAAGTTCTTCTGAAATTATTGGTGAACTCAACGAAATGAAGTATAAAAATCCCGGCGCTAACATTATGAATGTACATGCGCAAGCGTATACTTCAGAGGAGATAAAGTTAATTGCAGACTATTTTTCAAAACAGTAAAAAGTAAAAAAATGAAACGCAGAAATTTTTTAACTGGGCTTGGAGCCTCAGCGTTGAGTGTCGCATTTTTTAAATCAGCGATTGCGAAGCAGATTGGTTCTTCAGCACAAGCCACCGGGAGAGTTGTTGTGGTTGGAGGAGGAATGGCTGGTACAACTGTCGCCAAATTTCTTCGGTTGTGGGGAGGAAACGGTGTTGAAGTTACACTGGTTGAACCTAATGCAACGTACTATTCCAATATTTTCAGCAACATGGTTTTAACCGGCGAAAGAACGTTAAATCAGCTTTCTTTTAACTATACAACTTTAAGCAGCAAATACGGCGTTCGGGTGGAGAACAGCTCGGTAACCAATATTGATCCGGTTGGCCAAACTGTTGTGCTGAGTAACGGAACCCGTTTAAATTATGACCGCCTGGTTCTTGCGCCTGGAATTGATTTCGAACCGTTAACCTGGTCGGGTGGAACAGCAGACCAAAAAGCAAAAATTGTTCATGCGTGGAAAGCCGGGGCACAAACAACATCACTGAAAAACCAAATTCAGTCGATGACAAATAAGGACACTTTTATCATTACAGTACCTCCTTCCCCATTCCGTTGTCCTCCCGGCCCATATGAACGGGCTTGTGTAGTCGCCGATTATTTGAAACGAACCAAAGGCGGCGGCAAGGTAGTTATACTTGATGCCAACAGTGGAATTCAGGCCGGAGTAAATAATTTTACCAATGCATTCAACGGCGTCCACAAAGACACCATTACCTATGTACCCAATGCGCACCTGGAGAGTATTGATGCCAGTACAATGACTGTTTTTACGAGTGAAGGATCGTTTAACGGGAAAGTGATAAATGCCATACCTGTGCACAGGGCAGGCAACTTAATAAGCCAGTCGAACATTGGATTAAATAATGCCGGAAACGGCAAATGGGCTGGAGTAGATGTTCTTACTTACGAATCAACAAACCCGGATTTACAAGGAATTCATATCATTGGCGATTCTTCAGCCACAACCCAACCCAAAGCAGGTCACCTTGCAAATGCAGAAGCCAAGGTTTGTGCTGATGCCATTATTCAGTATCTGAAAGGAGATGATATAAATCAAAACCCAATGACAAACTCTTCCTGTTTCACTCCTATCACCCTCGAGAAAGCTTCATGGTTGTCTGTTGTATATCGTTATGATCCGGGATCAGGAAAAATGATGCCAACGGGACCAGGGGTAACTGAATCAAACGGTGCAACTTCTGATAATTACGAGGACATGTTGAAATGGTTTACTAACCTCATGTCTGATACTTTCGCATAGTAGTGTCACATTTGAAGATGGTTCTTATTGTAGTAAAATGGTTATTTCCCTTAAACAAAAGAACACCTGGATAAACACAGGTGTTCTTTTCATATTTTAGAATCGGTTTCAAAACGAAATCAGCTATAAATTTTGATGTAAATAATTCAACTATTTAATATTTTCTCAAATAGATATCACCGCTTACTGTCTTCAATTTGATGTCTTTATCTCCACCATTCAAACTTAGTTTTCGGTTGGTTCCCACCCACGAAATCTTATCAGTATCGCTATCATCAAAACTCACATTCGAATAAACATCGCCCGTAACCGTAGACAAATCAATCCTGGCATTTAGCTTTTCAGGAATGGAGTAATCGATAAATCCACTCACCGAATTGATGTTCATTTTCCCTTCGCAGGCAATTAATTCAACTTCTCCTGAAATCGTATTCACGCTAAAATTCAGGTCTTTTGGAATTTTAACCGAATATTCAATATCCATATCGAAATTGCAAAGTTCTTTCTTTCCCATTTTTTCTTTAATCCCATCAAAATCAATTTTCTCAACAATTTCGGTTTTCCCCGACGTCTCGTTCACGTTCAGTTCATAAAAATCATTATATTGATTATCGTCGATGTTCGCAAGGGCGTGGAATTCGATGTAGTTCTTATCCCAGGCTTCGACTTTAATATTATCAGCAAAATCCAGTTTCAGTTCCGCCTTCTTTCCATCAATCTCAATCTTTTTGTCGATTACCTTCTGGGAAAAGGCCATCCATGCCGATCCTAAAAGAATGACTGTTAGTAGTACTATTTTCTTCATGGCGCCTACTTTTTGCGTAAGTAAATATTGCCAGAGACCGCTTTCAAAATCATTTTCTGACCGCCACCATTTAAAGTATAGGTGCTGTTATTCCGGTGTTTTATGGCTCCCAGACCATCGGCACGAGCGTCTTCATCTTCTTTCGACTGGCTTTTAAGATCGAGGTTATTGTAAATGTTTCCGGTAATGTTACTAATCTCGAAAGTAGCTTTGCTATCTGAAGGAACCGTCACATCGATATAACCACTAACCGAAGCCAGTGAACTTGGTTCGCTTTGATTAAGATTGTTGAAAACTGCCTCAATATCGCCACTTATTGAATTTACCGTGAAGGGCCCGGTACTGTTATTCAGTTTTACATCTGCTGCCAGTGTTTTAATTTCAAGACTTCCACTGTAAGAATCTACTTCAACATCGGAATTTGCAAACGGACTATGGTAATCCAGGCTAACGACAATTCCTTGTGGAATTGAAATGGTATAACCGTAATCCTTCACTTTGTTGGTAACCCCCAAAATGCTGACAACTCCGTTTTCTTCAGTTACGCTGATTCCCAGATTCGTGTTGTCTTCTTTTGTACCAAGTAGTTTAAGGCCTTCGGCTCGCTCGGGCTTATCGATATTAAAATCCGATTCAATAATAATCGCATTTCCTCCAGCATTTTTAAGTGTAATCTTACCCAGAACGTTCACGATCTCCACACGGTTTTTCACCTTTGGAGTGTACTCATATTTATTTCCCTGTGCAAAAGTCAGCATCGGGAAGATAAGTGCTGCTACTACATATTTTACTCTTTTCATTGTATTATTTTTAATTTATTGCCTTCTGTTTTCTTTTCACAAAGTTTGCATCTGGCTTGTTTTACAATTGTTTTTACTTTTTCTGTATGATTCCGAGAGCGCTGTTTGCCGGCATTAAACGTTGCCTTCGGATTATATAATGGTTTTAATCATACTCTTTGCAAAGTCTTTTACATGCTGATCGGTGTTTTCATCGTTCGAGATCGATTCAATTTCGTCTTTTGCTTCCTTCACTCCCGATTCGGTGAGAACCTGAATGAGCGAGATTTGGAGAAGCGGATTGTCCTGAACCGACAGGGACTTTATCAACTCAGTTTTTATCCCTTCATTTTTATCCATCATTTCCGACAGTGCATTGATGGCTGCCAGTCGAACATTCACATTTTTATCGCTGTTCATGGTATAAACCAGTGCATCAACAAACGTTTCGTTTGTGGTTCCTGTTGATTGAATATCGTACACTGCCTGTATTTTCTGTGGCCCCGAATAATCACGCAAACCTGCCAGTAATACATCCTGTTTCAACTGCCCCATTTCGGCTCTTAACTCTCCTACTTCGCTAGTTTTCGATCCTGCGAAATAACCTGTTACGAAAGTTCCGAACACAATGAACACCATGGCTGCCACTTTTGCCCAGGCAGGAATTCTGATTATTCTTCCTGTCGGAGCACTTTCCAGGTCGGCCATTTCCATGAACTCTTCTTTCATTCCTGCAGGGGGTTCAATCTCAGGGAAGGAATCTGTGAATTGCAGAAATGATTTTAATTCTGCGTGAAGTTTCCTGCACGAATCGCAAGTCTCCAAATGCTTGCTCACCAACTCCGAAGTGGATTTGTTCAATTTCCCGTCGATGTATTCCGGAAGATTTATTTTAACCTCGTTGCAATCCATTTTATTCAATCATTATGTTCGTATAAATCTCTTTTAATTTTTGTATTGCCCTGAATGTTTTCACTTTCACAGCATTTTCAGTCGATGCCACCGTTTGTGCAATTTCCTTGTAAGAAAATCCCTGGAAACGGTTCAGTTCAATCAACTCACGATCGGCAGGCGACAACTGGTTCATGGCTTCCAGCACAAATTCAAACGACTCCTTGGCTTCCATCGCTTTTACCGAATCCTGGTGATCAATTTCTGTTACCTTACTGTCATCATCTGTATTAAAGAACTTTCTTGATTCGTTGTAGTGATCGATCAAAATATTTCGTGCAATCCGAAACAACCAGTAAGCAAACACTTTATCATTTTTCCAACTGTGACTATACCTCAGCACTTTCAGAAACACATTTTGTGTCAGATCACGCGCAGTCTCAGCATCATTGGTCATCCTGACAAAGTATCCGAATACTTTTTTGTAGTACCTGTCGTAAAGAACACCAATCGCCTTTTTATCGCCGCGAACCAGGTGATTCATCAGTATTTCGTCGCTAAGTTGTTTAGTCATTCAAGCTTAAAATCAAACTATTTAAATCAATCAACTGAAATGAATACCTGAAATTAGGCGATTCGTTACACCGCCAATAAGTTTTTTTGAAATTTTTCGCGTTTTGCTTCACAGTAATCGAAAAAATCACCGTAATTGATTTTAAAGCTGAGTTGATCGACGGAACTGAAGTTGAATGTGACCGGAAATTATTTTTTTGATTTGAAATAGCTCCGTTGGTATATCGAACCCGTACCGGGTTCTTTCGCATTAAGCTTATGCTTGCTGTTATTAAAATCAAATCCCTACGGGATTTAGTACCATTTAAATTCCACTGCGGAATTGTTGCTATAATCAAATTCGTACCAAATTTTTATTGAAACGACAGATTCCCATTCCAGTGCAAACCCACAACTCGGTAGGAGTTGGTTTTTAATAGCTAGAATCATTCCTGAGTGGAAACCACAACCCGGTACGGGCTGGATATAATCATCTGTTTTTATTACCTTTAAAAGAAAAATGACACCCGGAACATTCACACAAATCTATTTGCATTTCGTTTTTGCAGTTAAATTCAGAGAAGCGCTTTTACAGCCAAAACAACAAAAAGAAGTTTTCCCGTTTATCGCCGGATTAATCGATTCAATGGGACATAAAAGCTACGCTGTAAATGGAATGCCGGATCATGTACATGTTTTTATGAGCTTCTCACCGTCTAAATCTCCGTCAGAAACCATAAAAGAAATAAAAAGGGCTTCTTCAAATTTTATCAACGATAAAAAGTGGTTTTCCGGTAAGTTTCAATGGCAAAATGGTTATGGCTGTTTTTCATATGGTAAATCGCAGATTAATGCTGTTGTAAATTACATTCTGAATCAGAAAGAACATCATCATAAAACAACGTTCCGGGAAGAATACTTGTCTTTCCTTACAAAATTTGAAGTTCCTTTCGACGAAAGATATTTATTTGAGTTTTTCGATTAACCGGGAAGCGATGGTGGCATATCGAACCCGTACCGGGTTCTTATCTCTCTTATGATGTCGCTTGTTACTATAATCAAATCCGTACCGGATTTTAAGTGATTACGACAACTCTTAAACAGGTCTAAAACAGAAAATATAACGCAGTATGCGTTGGATTATAATAGCAAATAATAACGTCAGTAAACCACAACCCGGTACAGGTTGGATAAAATAAAAGCCAGTTCCTTTCGGAACCGGCTTCTGATTTAATATTGCACGACTTCTAAAAAGTCTTGTATTTAAAGATTAGTCTTCTTTGTAGGCTTCAATCAAAATCTCAAGGATCTTTTTACCCGCACCTGCCACGCTGGTACCCGGGCCAAAAATGGCTACCGCACCTGCATCGTACAAATACTGGTAATCCTGCGCCGGAATTACACCACCGCAAATTACCATGATGTCGTCGCGACCCAGTTTTTTCAGCTCTTCAATAATGGCCGGAACCAGTGTTTTGTGTCCGGCAGCCAGTGAAGAAACACCTACCACGTGCACGTCGTTTTCAACAGCTTGTTTGGCAGCTTCCTCCGGAGTCTGGAACAGCGGTCCCATGTCCACGTCGAAACCGATGTCGGCATAACCAGTGGCTACTACTTTTGCACCGCGGTCGTGACCGTCCTGACCCATTTTTGCAATCATGATTCTTGGCTGGCGACCTTCCATTTCAGCGAATTTTTTCGCCAATTCCTGAGCTTCTACAAACTCCGATTTATTTTGTGCTTCCGATTTGTACACGCCTTCAATTGTTCTGATTACTGCTTTGTAACGTCCTGCCACTTTTTCGCAGGCATCTGAAATTTCACCTAAAGATGCACGTTTTTTTGC
>DAOPJR010000092.1:0-5740 GCA_035399765.1 Draconibacterium sp.
AGGAGAGGTTATTTTTTATCTTGAAGGAGAAGAAGCACAGCTCCTGAAAACCGGTGATATGATAGCTATTCCTCCGTATCAAAAGCATGCCATCAAATTAATCAGTAAAACCGCCCGATTGATTGATACATTTACTCCGGTACGGGAAGATTTTTTAAAATAATCTTGAAACAGTAAAAATATCCCCGGTGAATAAATCCAATAAGGAAGGAGAATGTCTTCTCATTTCTTTTTTATAACTATCATAAAATATGATTATCTTGGCTAACTGATCATAAAAACACAACCATGAAGAATCAAATCAAATCCTTATTTGTCATAATTCTTATGGCAATTTCATTTCACTCAAACTCTCAGTCGCTTACCATAGTGGCGGGTGGAAATTATACCAATCTAAACTACAATCAGGGATCGGGATCAGCGCTTGAAGATTCGTATAAAAGTATACCGGGTTTTCATGTTGGTGGATATCTGGACTATGTTATGATTAAGGATAAAAGACAGGAAATTGTGCTCGAAGCAGGTTTATTGTTTGATACTAAGGGGACAAAGAATGATTATATTATCGGCGATTTTTCGAATAAGGAAACCCTGAACCTCTATTACCTCGATCTTCCCATATACATTGGTTACAGATATCGATTCAGAAATCTCAACAAAATTCATTTTGGTATTGGCCCGTATGCCGGATTTGGCTTATTTGGAAATTCGATAAAAACGCAAACTCTGGGTGGTGTAACCACTGAAGATAAAGTAAAAATCAAATGGGGTGGTGATAATGAATATGATGATCTAAAACGTCTGGATTATGGCGTTTCAGCCAAAGCTGGGTTTTATTTCGACCGTGGCTTGGATATTTCAGTATCGTATGATTATGGTCTTCCTAATATAGCTTCAATGGGGTCTACTATTGAAATGAATAACCGGGTTCTGCGTTTCTCTATTGGATATACCTTTAGTCTGGATGATTAATGTCAGATGAATTCAACCGGAAGCATACCTGTATACAGTCTTCGAAGTTTTAGTAGCCGCGAACGCGAAAGCCAGCAGTTTCAGGTGGAAGTGTTCGATGCCAATCGTCATTTTGCCGTAAAATATCCGCATCGTCACGATTTTTTTGAAGTATTGTATTTATCACACGGTTCGGGGTTTCACGTGATCGACGGTAATAAATATGAAATCCGGCCGCCCTGTGTGTTTTTTATGTCGCCGGGACAGGCTCATAAGATTGAGTTTTCTCACGATATAGAGGGCTTTATTTTCATATTTACTCCGGAATTTTATTTGCTTGATTACAATAACCCAAACCGGTTAATTGAGTTTCCTTTCTTTTTCACGATTCGCCAGGATAACCCACCTTTGCAACTGGAAAATCCTGCCGATGTATTTTTTCTGGAGAGTCTTTTTAAAAAAGGTATTGCTGAGCTTGAGAAAGGAGATCAATTCTCCGTTGAACTTGTTCATTCAATTCTCGACCTGGTACTAACAGCTTGTGCATCATTGTATAAAACCGATGAAAAATCACTGTCAGGAAAAGGACACATGCTTGTGAAGAGGTTTTTTCAGTTGGTAGAAGAGAATTACGAACGAAATCTGAGTGTAGCTCAGTATGCTGATATAATGGCTATTACACCCAACCATCTCACACAAACAGTAACGCGTTTAACAGGAAAGACTTCATTGCAAATAATAAAGGCCAAACAAGTTCTGGAAATAAAGCGACTGCTGGTGCACACCCACTTGAGTGTGACAGAGATAGCCACTCGTTTAAACTTTCCGGATCAAAGCTATTTTGCCAAGTTTTTTAAGCGCGAAACGGGTATTTCACCTTTGCAGTACCGAGGCCGTTCAATGTAGTGTCTTATAAATATTCCAATTTGGTTTAGTCGTAAATTATTGAATAGAAAGATGATTGATCAAAATTGGTAATATCTTCTTAATGTAAAATCCATGAAAATTACCTAAAAAACATGTAATTTTACAGCTCTGGTAATCTATTATTTTCTTGCTTTGTAAGGTACTTTTCAGACGGGATTCCTGATCTGAATAAAGTAAACAAACAGGATTCAATAACAAAAAATAAAACAGATGGCAAATTATTTTAATTCAATTCCACTTCGCATCCAGTTGGAACAACTGGGCAAGTGTGACTTTATGGACGAATCAGAATTCGCAAATGGTGTTGATTATTTAAAAGGTAAAAAGATTGTTGTATTAGGTTGTGGTGCTCAGGGCTTGGCTCAGGGGTTAAACATGCGCGACAGCGGTTTGGATATTTCTTATGCCTTACGTGCGGTTGAAATTGAAGAAAAACAAATTTCATGGCAGAATGCTACCGACAACGGTTTTGCAGTTGGCACATTCGAAGAGATGGTTCCCCAGGCCGACCTTGTATTGAACCTGACTCCTGATAAATACCACACGCCTGTTGTGAATGCAGCCATGCCTTTAATGAAACAAGGTGCCTGCTTGTCTTATTCACACGGATTCAATATTGTTGAAGAAGGAATTCAGATCCGTCCTGACTTAACCGTTATCATGGTGGCTCCGAAATCTCCGGCATCAGAAGTTCGTGCTGAATACTTACGTGGATTTGGTGTACCAACCCTGATTGCAGTTCACCGCGAAAACGATCCAAACGGCGATGGTTTGGAAATAGCAAAAGCATATTGTGCGGGTACCGGTGGTCACAAAGCAGGTGTGTTGCATTCATCATTTGTTGCTGAAGTAAAATCGGATTTGATGGGTGAGCAAACCATTCTTTGTGGTGTTTTGCAATCGGGATCAATCCTGTGTTTTGATAAAATGGTTGAGAAAGGAATCAATCCGAATTATGCAGCGAAACTGGTTCAGTACGGTTGGGAAACCATTACCGAAGCCTTGAAACTTGGTGGCATCACTCACATGATGGACCGTCTTTCAAACCCGGCAAAAATTGAAGCTTTTAAACTGGCTGCTGAATTAAAAGAAATTATGCGTCCGCTTTTTGAACATCACATGGATGATATCATGTCAGGAACTTTCTCGTCAACGATGATGAAAGACTGGGCAAATGGAGACAAAAATCTTCTTACCTGGCGTGCTGCTACCGGCGAAACTGCTTTTGAAAAGACACCGGCCGGCGATATGAAAATAAGCGAACAGGAATATTACGACAATGGTACTTTGATGGTGGCCTTTGTAAAAGCAGGTGTTGAACTGGCATACGAAGTAATGACTGAAACTGGTATTAAAGGAGAATCGGCTTACTATGAATCATTGCACGAAACTCCGCTGATTGCCAATACCATTGCCCGTAAAAAGTTATATGAAATGAACCGTATCATTTCCGACACTGCCGAGTATGGATGTTACTTGTTTGATCATGCTTGTCGTCCGTTGCTGGCTGATTTCATGAGTAAAATAGAAACCAACGTTATCGGTAAAAACTTCAACGAAGGAAAAGACGGACATGTTGACAACAAGGAGTTGATTGAAATCAACGAAGAGATCCGTTACCACGATGTGGAAATTATTGGGGCTGAGTTACGCCTTGCAATGGGTGAAATGAAATCGATCATCTAAAAACAGACCTAAAGTATATTTACAAGGCCACTCCGGCATGCCTGAGTGGCCTTTTTCTTATCCATTAACAAAATCATTTTCGAAGAACAATACCTGTAGAATTTCAGTAGTGTCTCCGCCGTCGAGTTTCTCTGAGAATATTTTAAATTATCCCTTGCTTTCGTTGTACGTTTTCTGCATTTTGATCACCGATTGTTTAAAATCCGGAAATTTCTTCCACAGATCTTTTTCGCAAGTAGTCAGCTCATCGCATTCGATGCATGATTCCAGTTTTTTATCAATGGCACAAGATCGGACGTCACAACGCTGAAGCCGGATGCCAACGGGTTTGTCTTTGGTTTTACAGCCAAAACAAAAGATTTTATCCGGATCAAATTCTTCAACGCCAAATCGTGTTCTCATTTCCCATATCTCGTAAGCCTCTTTTTTCAGCTCTGTATCATTTTTTAACGAAGCTTCCAGAAACTTGCAATCTTTGGGGCAGGTATACCCGCAATAGTTTACTTTTTTAGGATCTGGAATTTCATTCTGTGGAAAGGAAAAAGCTGAAAGTTTTCCGGCAATAAGAAGTGAACATCCGGCAAGTGCACTGCCTTTAATAAAGTTTCTACGGTTTGAATTGAACATCATGGTTAGTAGTATTGGTATTGCTTAAGGACAATTGAGGCAGAGAACACCCTTAAACGAACAATAAAAATGAAAAACCCCGAAGTTTTAAACTCCAAAATAAGAATATACTTCATTGTAATTCTTTACTTCCATTAGGTCGGCTCGCATTTTTGCCACACCCGGGAAGCTGTTCAGGTAGATTTTGTAGAAGCGTTTCAGAATGTTGAAGTTCTTATCCGGGCTCCAGGTTTGTTCAAAGAGTCGGGTATGTTCCAGTAGTTTATTAATTCGCTCTTCCATGGATATTTCGACTTTATCAGGATCGAAAAACCAGGGATTTTGAAAAATTCCACGTCCAACCATCACTCCATCTACCCCGGTTTCTTCCACTCGTTCCAACCCTTTTTCGTAAGAAAATACATCGCCGTTTCCGTGAAAAGGAATGTGTGGTTTCAGGTTGTTTTTAAGCTGAACGGCTTTGGCTATTTCTTCCCAACTGGCTTCTCCTTCCGACTGCATCCGTTGTGTTCGTCCATGTAGAATTATGGCAGCAGGTTCAACATCCAGCAAGTTAGTGATCCATTCTTCGGTTTGGTGTTCTTTAATTCCCGTTCTGGTTTTAACACTAACAGGCAGGTTAGTCCCTTCTTTGGTTGCCAAAACAATCTCGCGGGCTCGTTCCGGTTCTCCAATCAATGCACTGCAGGCACCAATCTTAAAAACCTTTTTTACGGGGCACCCCATGTTGATGTCAATCCCGTCGAAGTCATAATTTTCCGTAATGTATTTGGCAATGTTGTGGTAAATCTCCGGATCGCGTCCCCAGATTTGCGCCACCAGTTTAATGTTCAGCTTCTTAAGTAATTCACGTTCCGAATTGTTTACAATCAGCCTTTCCGAAACCCGTTCGCGCCCCACCGGGTGGTTCATCCCTTCTACAGAAGTAAATTCAGTAAAAACAACGTGGAGTTTTCCGGGAGCAGACATTCCCATAACGATCTCGCGGAAAACAGTGTCGGTAACGTCTTCCATGGGTGCCAGCGAAAAAACTGGTCCCTTGAATTCTTTCCAGAAATTATTCATATCGGGTGCAAAAATAGGAAATGCGATAAATACGTAGAACGTCATTCCGGATTTATTTCGGAATCTTCTGTACAGGTATGATCCTGAATCAAGTTCAGTATGACAAAAAACATTAAGATATTTTTAACTCTTCAGCCCGAATAAGTGACAAACTCTTCCGGTATTTGCGGCTGTTTCCGAAAACAATGCGTTCTTCTTTGGGTTTTCCAAGGCCGGTTTCTTTTTCGTGTACACACTCGGATGTACAACATCCATGATATTGCTCGGCACATTCGGTACATTGGATAAAAAGTATGTGGCAACCGTTGTTGGCGCAGTTTGTATGCGTATCACAGGGTTTTCCACACTGGTGACAACGTGAAATAATCTGGCCGTTCACACTCTCGCCCAACCGTTCGTCGAACACAAAGTTTTTACCCAGGAACTTGGACTCCAAACCTTCTTTTTTGATTTGCCGGGCATATTCAAGAATTCCACCGTGCAA